>CAXUCT010000001.1:0-347 GCA_964249415.1 uncultured Bryobacteraceae bacterium
GCAGCAGGATTTGGCAGGCTGGGGTCAACCGTCGACACACGTCCGTATACCTCGGTTCGCGGTACTTGGACGTCATAGCGCAGACCAAGGTTCAGGGTAAGGTTTGGGTTCACCTTCCAGTCATCCTGAAAATACGTACCCGCTTGCAACCAGCGGTATCCCGCTTCGGTGGTTTCGAGATCAATCCGTGAAAAATCCACCGCGCCATAGAGAAAGCTTGCGACGGAGTTGCCGGTTCCCGTGGGAATGGAAACCGGTCGCGGACCTTGCGCCGTATTTACAAATCCGGTTCCGTTCTGTGCTGTTTCTGTGGGAACGAACGTGAAGCGGTTGGCGCCGATTGAGGC
>CAXUCT010000001.1:392-4079 GCA_964249415.1 uncultured Bryobacteraceae bacterium
ATAAGGTTATCATTCTCCACGAAGCGGTTTTCTTCGTCAGTGGATAACGTTTCCGAACCGATGCCATTGTAATTCTGGATTTGAATAGAGGGAAACGGATATTGTGGGCCGGTGGGTACGCCTGTGATCCCAAGCCCGGCCAGCCCGGGGCCCGGTTGTACAGGACCTGTAAATCCCGTATCTCGCAAAAACCCAATGTTCAGATTATTCACCAGCGTCGCTGAATGGGTGTAGTTGTAAGATACGCGAGCTTGCAACGTTGGCGTGTTCGTGGTGGTCGCATCCGTGAGGTTCAGTGTTCGGTTGTTTGAGTTGGTGTAATTTCCCGTGAAGATACTCGCTGATAACACGTTCCTTTCGTTGAAATTTTCGTCAATCTTTCCCACGAAGCGATCTTCGTCGATCTTTTGACTTTGATTGCGGAAAAAGTTATCGAAGATTGAGCTGTTGTTTGCATTTGGGAAGCTCTGCAGCACTTTCTGGGAAACTCCGCTGAACGTGCTGGGCGAAATCATGTCGCCCGGGACAGGATCGCGCACCGTGTACGTGTTCCCGTCCGGACCAATCACCGTGTGCGCTGTATTGGGGTTATAAATCTGGCCCGAATAGACGGGCCGCCCCTCAGCATCAAATACCGGCAATGACTGAGAGGAGTTCAGGGGGTTAGGCGCTACCAGTTGCGCCCCCAGCGCTGATGAGAAGTTGCCCGTACGGTAAGCATCGGGAATGGTGCTTAGAGACGCGTTGTTTGAACTTGGACGGTACTTAAACTCAGTGAAGTTGGTGAAGAAAAATGTGTGATCTTTCCCTTTGTAGAGTTTGGGAATCCAGACCGGGCCACCGAAGGTAAAGCCGAATTCGTTTTGTTTTAAGGGCGCCTTGGTTTCTCCTAGAGCATTGGTCACGAAGTCAGTAGCATTCAACGCATCGTTCTGAAGATATTCAAACAAGCTGCCGTGAAAGTCGTTTGTGCCGGAACGGAAAGTGAAGGAGATAACTCCGCTTGTGAAACCATACTCGGCGCTCTCGTTATTGTTAGTGATCTTAAATTCCCCGATGGAATCGATCGATGGGTGATTTTGACTGATATCGCCTACAAGGTTGGTGTTCGCAATCGGGATGCCATCAATATAAACTTCCGAAGAGTAGCTGTTCGAACCACTGATGTGGAGCCGATAGTCCGGAGTTGCTCCAGGCTCCGATCCATTTACACCCGGTGTCAATTCAACAAAACTGAGAGGGTTGCGGCTGTCTCCGGTGAGGGGAACCGGCAGATCCTTAATTTGTTGCTGCGTCACGGCAGTGCCAATATCGGAGGTTTCACGATCTACGACCGCCGCATCTGCGGAAACTGTTACGGTTTGCTGTGTCTGTCCCGGCTCGAGCGTAATCGTAAGGCCCACCGTGCGTCCGACCTCTACCGAGATACGCTCCTGGACGAATTTGCGGAATCCTTGGACTTCGCAGGTCAGTTGGTAGGTCCCGACCGAAAGATCCAAGAAGCTGAAGTCTCCGGACTGTTCAGAGGTGGCGTTTAGGATCTGGCCGGTGGCCAAATCAGTAAGGGTGAGGTGAGCACCGGGAATGAGCCCACTTTGCTGATCCTGAATTTGCCCCTGGATGTTTCCCCGGTTGGCCTGCGACCAGGACGGAGTAATCAGGAAAAGAGTAAGAAGGGCCACGAGCAAACCGCGCGGAGTCTTGGTTAGTCCTGATAGCCGATTGAGAGAGCCTCTGACGAGGAACGAAACCTGGGGGAACCCAAATATTGGTGTTTCAAAATCTTTGCACATACGTTGTACTCACCTCTGAAACGTTTCAATGATTGAATCATAGCGGTAAATGGGTGTCAAGAACATTCTGTTTGCGCCAGGCTGGTGTGAACTTTAGGGACCGTAGTACTTACTTGCCCGAAGACCGGCGCAGACGCTGTTCCGGGGACGTTGATTCACGAGCTATGAAAGTAGGCGCGAGTCTGGTCACAAATGGCCTTCGTGTGACTTTGCCCTCAATTCGATCCATAAGAAGAGTCGCACCCTGCGCGCCGATTTCGTAGCCCGGCTGAGCCACGACAGTCAAACGTGGATGGAACGAGCGATCCACGGCCAGATCATCAAACGTCGCCAAGCCGATGTCTTGGGGGCATTGTACGTTCATCTCTTCGAACGCCTGCAGTACACCAAGTGTCATGACACCGTTGCAGACAAAAATTGCCGAAGGCCTGCTGCGCCTAAGCAGGATTTCTTTACCAAGGTGGTATCCAGCTTCCCGGCGGAAATCACCTTCGAAAATAAGCTCACGCGAGACGGGAATGGCCGACTCCTTTAGCGCCATTTCATAACCGCGAAGGCGCTCTCGGGCCGTTTGCAGGCTCAGAGAGCCCGTTATAATCGCAATACTTCTGTAGCCTGTTCGGACCAAATGTCGTACGCATTCATTGGCGCCCCGCACGTTATCGAGCAAAACGCAATCCAGATTCATGCCCGGGACTGTCCTGTCGAGACAAACGATTGGAATCCCGCTCTCGATGGCGCCTTGGATATGACTTGTATCGATTCCCGGGGCGCACGCCAACAGCATTCCATCCACACGCCGGGAGCGGAGCATGGCCATAATACGGCGCTCGCGTTCGCCTTGTTCGTCAGTATTGGCCGTTACCAGAAGGTAACCGCGCAAAAGAGCTTGGTCTTCAGCGCCTCGAATCATCTCTGGGAAGAAGGGATTGGTAATGTCCGGAAGCACCATGCCGAGCATGTAAGTCTGGATTACTTTCAGACTGCGGGCAATCTCATTTGGATGGTAGTCCAATTCCCGAATGGCAATTCCAACACGTTCGCGCAACTCGGCGCTTACACGTGCGGTCCCTCTCAAAACATTGGAGACCGTTCCAATGGAAACCTGGGCACGCTTGGCTACTTCGACAATGGTCGCCATTAACTGAGACGACCCGGACTAGTGCCGGCATTTATTTCCATGACCGATTTTCTCCTAGATGAGCTTTGATCAGCTAAAAAGATTTTAAAGCTTTCAGGTACCGTGACACAGTCAATTGGAACATTTCTCTGGATTTTCCACCTGGTCGTGACGGGCTCCTCAACCGCGAGATCCTTATCCGGCCCCTACTGTGCATGAACTTTAGCAGTCAAGAGCTGCGACTAATCTTTCCCCTTCTTCTGTACAAAGCAATAAGCCGTGTATCTGATCTCACTCCAGGCTTGTTCGCCGAGCGCGTAACCGGGATACAGAAGCCTGTCGATCGGGGCGAATCGTAGCCTTATCCAGATCGCCTTTCGGCCTCGAGTGAGTTCGCGCGCAATTAAAAACTTATCGTCCCGAAACCCTCTGATTCGATGTCTGCACGATGTGCTGACTCGCACCGAGTTCCTCTTTTGGATTGGAGTACACACACGCGTATTCGATCCGGCAAGGTTACCAGATGCCCGCACGAGATCAGCCGGCACTCGGGTTGACTCCTCTTGAAGTGGAAGTTATTACGCTATGAAGGTGCCGAGCTATCTTGGCAGTTTGCGTCGGGGAACTTGAAAGGCCCATCCAGGTCAGAGATGAAGTAAATAGCCGTGATCGAGCAGTTCCTGCCCACTTGAAATCGGAATATGACGGCCGTTGATTACCAGGACGTAATTGCTCCTGGGATCCAGCCCTGAGAATCGAATCAGCAGATCACGA
>CAXUCT010000001.1:4089-20357 GCA_964249415.1 uncultured Bryobacteraceae bacterium
TTGCCGGTGACAGCTACTCCTTGAATCGTGCAGCCGTTGAATCCCACGCCGTGTCCGAGCCTTGCGTTCACGAAGGCATCTCCCAAAACTCCGCTTAGCATCTCGACGCTTGCCATTTCGCTGCCGGCGCCCCAGTGGAAGCCGGTTAAAGCGCCCTGTTCGTTGTTGTAGCCATTGTGGGCCCAATTTTCCCAAGGAGCAACAGCCAAGCCAGACCTTGCGGCTGCTATGGCGCGTTCCAAGTAGTCCAGGTTTCCTGTTTGTTCATAATAAGCAAGCAGAAGGGTGGCAACGTAACACTCGCGAGCGTCACTCCACTCTGCATCTGTGTTTTGCGTGGTTGTGCCGCCTACTAACTTAGGCTTCAAGAGCGGATGGTTCCACACCTGCTGAGTCAGCAGCAAGTAGTCAAGCACATGCTGACCGGCGGTGAGATACTTTGAGTCCGAGGTTAGCTGGAAGATACGCAGATAAGCCATCGCAGCCTGGATTGTGGATAGATTATTCTGCGGATACTGAGACGTCCAGGGATCGAAGAAGGAGAACGGTTTACGGGCGCAAGAGATAAACGTTTCGAAATCGTACCAACGCTGGCGAGGGATAACATTCCCGGCGATGAACTGCTGTGCCCGGATAGCTGCCTGGAGATATCGATCGTCCTTTGAATAGGCTGAGAATTCGGCCAGGAATAATGCTGAGCCCGCGGTCTCGGCGTTGAAGTCGCGAAACTCGGTACGGGGTGTAAGATCTGCACGGAACCAGGATGGAATCACGCCGGAAGGCTCTTGAGCTTTCAGTAGAAAGTCGGCATAAGGGTGAAGATAGGCTAGGATTTCGTCTTTTCGTTGCGGTGCCAGATCCGTGCCCCATCGGAGCATCCAGTATCCTGTCCACGACATACAGAAGGTGTGATATTCGGAAGAGAAACCGGCCCACCCGTCATCTGGCAACCAAGTTTTGCTGTCAGCAAGATAGATTGTCGAAAACATGCCCTGGTGTTGCGGGCTTCGTAGGGCGAGATTAAGGATTTCTTCCGCCTTTTGTTGCAGCGCGAGATCTTGCGTTCGGCGGGCATACAGAAACCAGCCGTAGGCACTTCGCAACGTCTGGAACCAGGCATTGAACCAAGCGTCCCGCTGCGGTGCATCATCCCATCGGCCCCAAGGATTTCTGTTACTCGAAATTCCGCCGCAACGGATATTGGGACCGCACTCCTCATCCCAAAATTTCTCTTCAGCGTATCTCGTCCAAGCTTCTTGCCGCCATTCATCAAACAGAAATAGTTCTGGACGAACAACGTTCCGCTGAAGGTCCATAGAGTTTTTCAGGCTCGTACTGCCGAACTTGTTCCAAAGAAGATGGGTGATTCTTTGATATCCCAGCTGATTCGGCTGAGAACCGGTGACGATCCAGTACGAATACTCAACATAGCCGCGAACGTCTCCAAGCGCTGTATTATCGTCTCGGACAAAGTAGCTGTGCCCGGTTGGTTTTGAGGAGACCACGCCGTAAGAAAACCAGGCGTGATTGCCCGAAGTTACATCGAGGTCCAGAGCAGTGGGCGTGCGCCGTAAGTTGTCGGCGGTCAGTAGATCGATGCGCGGGACAATAGCCGCAAAGACCTCGTGTTGCTGGAACATTACGGCTGAAGATTTGAACGCCCAATGCGCAACCACGTCCTGCCGTACCGCCTTTATGTTCTGGCTCCACACGAAATCTAACGGCCCACTAAGCGGCGTGCTTGATCGTCTGGGCTCGGGCGCGAAGGTGAGCCGGTCCTCAACAGAAAGTAGTTCGGTTGCAGGAGCAGGGGTGAAGCGGACTGCTACGGAAACTAGGTCGGGATCGGGACCGAGTTCCAGTTTTCGTTCGAAGGTGCCGCTACCGCATACTCCTTTAGTAACAATCGCACCGCCGAGCCGGCCTATCGTTTGCAGATTGCAGTCGGTCGGCGGCTGTCCCAAGCTTCTAATTTGTATTACAGGCCCTTGCGTTTGGAGGGATGTTTTCCAGGAATGGCCCTCCCGGAACTGAATTACTTCCTGACTTTTCGGCCCCGCATCGGAAACCGAAATACGTACCTGCTCGCCCGCAAGAGAAACCGTGGCCGTTACGGAGGCAGAGCTGATTCCAAGTAATCCCGCTACAAGTGAGGCGATCCGAAAAGTAACTTTCATAAACATCCAGATCCGGTTTACTGCGGTATTTCGCGGTAAAAAACGAGCGCGGAGCTTGGTGCATCAGCTAATCGAATTGGGAGATGGGCCAGGTCGCGGCCCTTCATTGGTATGACAGGAACCTCGTCGTAGCTGGTCCGAATCTCTACATCGTAGAAGGCATTGGCATTCAGGTGCTTTAGTCCTAACTCGATCTCGGTAAATGGACTCTTGGGACGCCGCAGAATGACCGCCAACCCATCCTTGTTTTGCGGCCGATCCCACTGCCAAGCGGTCCAGGTCTGCGGGCTCAAGCTGTAAGGCAAGAGAGGGTAGAAATCGCCGTAGAAGTAAGCTTGCACCTCGCGGTATTCGAAGATAGCCTTCTTGATCCATCTGACCCACTCGTCGTTGTTAACGCCCGCAGCGCCCGGCCCAACCCCATAGCCTGTGTTGTAGCCAAGACGCATGAGATACAGACTTTCCGGCGTGCTGTACGGCCCTGGCTTCGTCCATGGCTTGGTTGAGCTATAACTCTCGAACCCCATGTTCTCTGGGACCCAAGACGCCAGGGCCTGGGTCTGCGCCTGTTCAGCGAGAGTATCGGCAAAACCATGATCAGTGCGCCAGACGATGAAGCTGCGTGACATCATTTCAATGTCGATACGACGGCCCCCGCTGGCGCAGTTATCGATATGCAAGCCAGAATGTTGGGCCAGTAACTGGTCCCACATTTTGTAGAGACCCTCGATATGCCGGATCTCGGTCATGCCGATGCGGTCCGCCGTGTCCGCCAATTCCCAATAACGTTCCGGCGGAATGTTGAAATCCTGGCGATACCAAGTCATCTCGAAATCGGTAATGAAACCGGAGACCATCGCGGTGATTCCTATGAGCGCTTCGGCATTGCCGAGATTAGCCAATGCCACGCCGGGATGGAGTGGCCGATCGGAATGAAGAAACCAGTCAGGATGATCGTTGATGACCTTCCTGTCCGGCATGCTGGTTTCCGGTTCGATCCAGAGCGAGAACCCGAAGCCGGCGGCTTTCAGCGCATCACCCAACGGCTTGATGCCATTCGGATAGTATCTGGGGCTGGGAAACCAGTCGCCGCGATTTTTCCACCATGGATTCGTTGGGTCCATTTCTGCCCCGAACGAGTCCCCATACCAGCCAGCGTCAACAGCATACAGCGCAACCGGAATCTTATGGTCGCGAACCCAGTTGATATAGGCGATCTTGCTCTCGATGGGCTCTGAACCCCAGCTGCCGAAGAGAATCGGTCCTTTCATGGGCTCGCTATTGTCGTGCGGAGTGTAGTGCGCGAAGAGAAGGCGGCGCCAGCCATTTTGGGCTTCCTGCCAATCGTCACCGCTCCAGCGCATCAGCACAATGCGCGGCGTGCGAATCTCCTCGCCAGGATGAAGGAGAAGATGCGTTCTCTTCATGCCGCTCTTGAGCGTGATGGTCTTACCGTCTTGGGCGTAACTGAAATCCGCTTTCCAGTCACCCGTCCAGCCAATCGCGCCAATCAGTCCGAGATTGCCTGTTTGCAGGTTGAAGAACGGCAGCGAATTTCGACTGGAAGGATCTCCGCCGGGAGATTCGAGGTGGTCATCTCCGCCCGGGACGAAACGCTCTTCGAGCGGGCTGAAATCTTCGGCATGGGCGTCGCTGCCCCGGGCATGATGAATGAAACACTCCGCGCCCGAAGAGCTGATGGTCCAATTCAAAGGCAGAATGTCTTCGATGATGGGGGTGTCGGCCCGGCCGTCGTTACGAAACCTAAGAACCCAGTCGACTACACCCAGGAACTCTGGATACACGCGAACTTCAGCGGTAACTGTGAGCTGGGTGCCTGGATCGCTATAAACGTAACGGTGAATTGTGCCTGTTACGCTTTCCTCCGAAGTCTGCCAAGCCGTCAGGATCTGTGTGGAAGGAACGCCGTTGTACTTGAAGGAGAACGGAACCTGCGCGGCGTTCCAAAGCTCGGACGACGTAAGATCCGCCGCCCGGCTTTGAGTTAGTGAGGCACCGGCGCCCGCGGCGAAGAGAAGCGCGAATAGAACTGATCTCATGCCGTTATTTCGCTGACGCCCAAATCAATTTACAGCAAGCTGATCTCTTGAAGGCAACTTGGGGAAAGGAGTATGGGGTTCAACCTGATACCAAAATGCCACTGAAGAAATGTCGTCAGTCAGAGGCAAATATCTTCTGCCGGACTGCCAGCCTAATGCCTGTATCGTTACTTTTAAGTCCGTGCTGAATCGAACTGGATCTACAATGTGCCATCGATACAGGCCAAACCGCTGTTGCGATTGATAGAGTCCATCCGGCGTGATGACCTGGGCCAAACCCGAATACGGACTGCTGAACTCTTCGTATTGGTGTTTCTCTTTGTTTTCAAAATTGTAAGATCCTCCAAAGTAGTCTTCGGTGCCTGTACCGTCTATGGTTGGAAATTCTTTATCGCCATCCATATAAAATTTAACTTCGCCCTCGCCCCACCAACCGTTGCTATGCGTTCCCCAAGCCAGGTAAGTGCCCACATACTGGCCTTTACCATGAATCCCGTCGACAATGGTGTACGCCTGCTTGTAGGGGAGCGGATTTACTCTTCGAAACTGAGCATGAAAGTAAGCGGCGTCCTGGGGAGCAGCGGCGCTAGAGTAGTCAATTTGGTAGTAGAGCGTCATCGGTTGCGTGTCCAGGTTCTCCATTGTCAGCCGGGCTTTTGAACGGAACGGCATGGGCCAATAGGAATTGAATGCGCTGCCCGGATTGACACATACAGCTAAAGAGGAAAGCCGGGCGTACTTCTCCCAACCCATGGCAAAGAAGTCACCGACCGGCACTTCAACGGATGGATCTGTTTCGTCATCCCAGTACATCCTCAAAATGGAAGAACGCCACTTGCCGGTAGGCGTCATCCAAATATGCTGAATAGCGCCTGGGCCCTTTATTTCCGCTAACGTGAATGTTGTTCCTGGTCGAATGACGACAAAGGGATTAACCTTCCAGCCTTGTCCCAGATCGCGAGCGGCGTCGGAAGCGCTGCCCTGGGCTGCCATGCCGCCCTTCCCCTTCTCGCCGGTCGGGTTCTCCGGGCCAATCGAGAACGTCTTGGCGTCCGACGTTCGATAAAGAGTGCTCAGATCGCTTGTAAGTCCTGTTGAAGGACCCTGGGCCACAGCCGGCAGAGCTAAGATCAGAAATAATAAGGATAGAGAGCTAAATCGCATGGCGTTGTTATTACAATACCGGTTGACAGATTGATCATTGTGACTCATATTCGGAGGGCTCCAGTAAAACCAGAATAAGTAAAGAATGGGCAGTCAACGTGGTAGTTAGTTGCTGTCGTGAAGCCGTCAGTACGTCGCCCGTGAGCAGGTCGAGCCACTTCGATGAAGTACTGCCCACCGCTTCAATAGGTATCGCTCCCGAGTAAGTGTTTGCAGTTGTATTGGCAGCCGTAATAACGTGATGGACAGACCCGCGATAATAGTAAGCCGGAACGTAATCGTTTCCGGTTTTCAGCTGGCAGATCTGCCTACCGTAAATGAGCGCGTCTTTATACTTCTGGCGGATCTGTACAACCTTGCGAATGTAAGGAGAGTCAGGCAAATTAGCATTGAGGAGAGCCAAGCTGTGCCCCGCCGCGAAGACCTGATTAAGCTCATTAAGGTTGCGGCCATTGGAAAAAATGTTCACCTCGGGCATACCGTAGCGAACGGGAGAGCCAATGATCCGATGCTGGTTCTGAGCTGCCAGCCAAGCAAAATCAGCGCTCAATCCGCCATCCCAGTAACGGCTCAAGGCACCACTGGTGCTCTCCCCCATGACAATGGCGTCGGCTCGAACGGCCCGAACTGCCTGACGCACCTCTTTCGCCAATTCCAGCACGCCCCGGCTGTATTGCAACGGCGAATAGAAGACGCCCTCTGCGGCTGTTTTCATCGGCCAGTTCAGTTGCCATCCCCAGGAATCCAGATAGATCCCGTCGGCTCCAAAATCGTCCACCAGTGTTCTTGCTTTTTCGACAATAAATTTCTGCCACGGCCGGAAGCAGGAGACCATTGAGTAGTTCTGCGGATATTGATGATATATCTCGCCGGTCGCATCCCGCCCAGCCCACGGCGGGCCATTCTCCTGGCCGCATTGCGAGTACCGGAAGATAATGAACGGCTCCACATAGAGGATGATGCGGCCTCCGCGTTCGTGCACCTGGCGGATACCGTTCTTGAATGCCACTGGGCCACCCAGATCTGCTCGAGGAATATAATCGCCTTTATTCCAATAGGGAGGCCGCCCACCTTGTGGAGTTCCCTCCCAGTAGTCCCACAAATAAACAATATTGGTCCCTAGCTGCAGCGCTTCTTCCAGAAGGAGCGGGAGTTGCTCGAATGAGGGGATACGCGAGGCTAGATCCTGCTGCGGAAACTCCATGTAGATTGCTCCACCACCGCTGCCGGAGAAGCTATAGATTGCGCCCTGATCCCGGAACCAGGAAGGTATATCAGGGAAGTTCCAGTGAGGCCTGTGGCGGCGGCCGTAATCGTCCACAGCATGATGCCAGTCGCCAGCCTCGTGGACGCCTATCGCGAAGGCAGGGAGAGCCCGCGATTCGCCGGGATCTAGATCTAATAGTGAATGGCCACAAACAGCGTCCCCAGCAAGAGTGAATTGGATGGGCGCGGCGCCGATATCCAGATCGGCTTCCGCATCGCTAAAGAAGACCCCCCCGTGGCCATTCGGATCGTAAAGATCGAGCACCTCCATGGTGTTCATTGCGGTAGGCAGCCCAATCTTGCGATTAGGGTGCATGCCCAAATCTGCAGTCGAGTTGTCAGTCGAGACCACGCCGCCGGCTTCCTGTGGCAACATTGCCCACATCGCACTGCTGCGGCCTCTTAGAGCCAATCCTTCAATCCAAGGAGCGCGTACGCGGCACGTCAGTCTCGCGCTACCGCCATTGCGAAGCACCAGCTTAAGCAGCGCCACATCCTCTCGCGGTTGGGAGGTCACGCAAAGAGTGAACGAGAGCGGCAAAGCCACCGCATGACCGGTGATTGTTAAAGAACTGCCGACTTCGGACCAATGGACTCTTTCAATCCGAAAGTCTTTGTTGCTTCGGTACCAAGCGTCTTCGCCACCGGACGAGATCCCAAACAACTGCGAAGGATGCGCAAGATGCTCAGCTCCTGTCTCCCGGTTGCCAATGCGCGCCAGTGTCAATCCCGTTTCGCCGGTACGGAATGCGAGGATAAGCTGGCCTGCATTTACAAGTAACTCTTCCGGAGTTCCGGAAGGGCCGCCGTCTCGTTGGTCGAAGCCGCGGAGTATGTGCGGCACGACCAGGCTTGCGCCGCCTGTAGCGGCCAGCAGGCTTCTCCGTGTAAGGCGATCTTCGGAATGTGACGAAGGTGTATCAGAACGTGTCCGCGCCATGTGGCTTACCAGGTGATTTGGCAACATCTGACGGTTGACATTCTCCGCACGGAGATCGCCGCCCGCTCAGGCAATCAAATCAAAATTCGAAGCGGCCAACCAACTGAATGTTGCGGCCCGTCGCTACGTTGAAGACTCGGCCAAAGTTCCCGCCGTCACTGATGTTTGCGTCCGGACGCCCCCAGTTCGGATGATTGAAGGCATTCAGGAACTCGGCCCGGAACTGAATTCTTTGCTTCTCCGTTATGTTGAAGGTCTTGCCGGCAGAGATGTCGAAATTGATTGCATTCGGTCCGTGTTGAGTGTTGCGGCCGAGATTGCCGTAGGCGCCGTACCCACTCACTGGTGCAAATGCCCCTAAGTTGAGAATCGGCTGGCCGGTGTGCCCGTCATTTCCAGTAAGAACATCATACGGCTGGGCGAGATTGGGACGGATCACGCCGTCGCCTGTCCGTGCCGTGCACGTGCTGCAAATGATTGTATACGGCAAACCGCTGCGCACCTGGGTGATTCCGCTGACTTGCCATCCACTGCCAATGAATTTAGGAATCTTAGGGGCATTGGGCAATTGGTAAACGTAATCAACCGTGAGATTCTGCCTAACATCCAGATCGGAATTACCATACTCTGCGTCGAGATTGTTTTGATTCTGAAAGTTGGAGGAGCCAAACGTCGCGTTGCCTTGATCGAGAGTATGGGCCCAGGTGTAGAACACGTCAAAGGACAAGCTGTTAGCCAGACGCCGCTTGAAGTTGGCTTGCAATGCATTGTAGTTCGCATGGCAGCACGGAGTGTAGATGTTGACGAAGCCATACCCGGGATAAAGGCGCTTGCCGTTCGGTTGAATCTGATTTATATCAATTGGTGGACTCAGGTTCGAAGTGGAGTTACCTACGTATGCCAGCGACAAACTACTGCTCTGGCCGATCTGCTGCGCTATCGTGAAGTTCCACTGATAGGTGTAGGAGTTTTTCCAATTGGGCGGCAACCCCCAAATATTGTGCCCAGCGGTGGTCGCTGAAAAGTTGGCAGGGCCCGGAATTAGAGTAAGGTTCGGATCCTGGAAGTTGAAAATAAGGGCGTTGGCGCCAAGGTAATTATCTACGAACTCCTGCGCCTGAGCGACGTTGATGTCGTTGTAGAAGACGCCGAAGGCGGCGCGTAGCACGGTCTTACGCGAATCGAAAGGTGTATAGGCAAAACCAACGCGCGGGGCAAACTCGTCCTTTGGGGTATGAGTCGTTGTGGCGCCCATAGGACTTAACGAGTTGGTAGCGAAATTCCAGTTCTCTCCCACGTTGTGGGCTACCGTCGGTGCTGAGTCATAGCTATATCGCACACCCAGGTTCAGGGCCAGTTTGCTCGTCAATTGAACATCGTCCTGAGCGAACCCGTTCCAGTACGTGAGCCGGATACCAGTCATCGGATATCCCAACGGCTGATAGGAGTACGGGTTATCAGCAGCCAATTGAGCTTGCGTGAGGAAGTTACTCCAAATCTGCAAGTTCAGGGCTTTGTTCTGCCAATTGCGGATCGCTTGGAAGCCAAACTTGAACTGGTTCTTGCCCTTAACCCACGAGAGCGTGTCCAGATAAGTGTAAGAAGTATTGGCCACGTTGATATCGAAAGTCGTCGGCCCAAAACAAGCGCCCCCGTCCCCTGAACCAAAGCAGACCGGCTCCGCGCGCACCATGGGATCGCTCGCCGCAGCGTCAATATAGCGTATCCGGTTGAACGCAACACTTGCTTCGTTGTAAAGCGTGGGCGTGACAACCTTCGTGTAACTCACGCGGCCATCCTGCGTTAAGCCCTGCACCTCGCGCGACTGCCCTTCCGAGATCCCGAACGGCGAGAGAGTGGTGGAAGGGGTCCCGTTCCAGCGGACACTGATTTTGTCAGTGTTCGTCAACTGATAATCGATCTTAAATGAAACGTTATTCTCGGTAAGCTTTGCGGTTCGCACGCCATTGTAGTATCCAAGGCCAGGATTGAAACTGGTGATCCCGCCGTTCGGCAATGGTATCTGCGCCACGAGCCCTTGGAGCCGAGGATCAACCGCGCTTCGGAAGGCCGGGCTTGGGTCCAGAACACCGTCGTATACGATCGGGTTTGACTGCTGAACCCCCTCATAATTAGTGAAAAAGAACAATTTGTTCTTTAAAATAGGGCCGCTTACGCTCCCGCCAAACTGGTTGATGTGGAGAGGAGCGTTGACATGACGAAAGTAATCGGGCGAGGCATCCAAATCGTTGTTGCGGAAGTACTCAAATACGTCGCCATGGAAGTCGTTCGTGCCCGACTTAGTCACTAAGTTAAAGATCGCACCATTAGATTGTCCATACTCGGCGTTGTAGCTGCCGGTTTCGATCTGCAATTCCTGAATGGCGTCCACGCTCCCGCGATCCAGACGCTGTTGCGAATTGTAGGACGGCCCAACAAAATCGGAATCAACCTGGCTGGCGTCGGTTCCATCGATCTCGATGCGAATCGCGGACTGGAAATTGTTTGATCCGCCGCCGTTCGCGGACAAAACTCCGAAATTTACAACCCCCGGCGCCAGGCTGAGCAGGTTGGCATAGCTGTGGTCAGCCAATGGAACGTTGTTCACCTTTTCCGAAGTTACGGTGTCACCAGTGTCTGACTTAGCGGTCTCAATCACCGGCACGGCCCCGCTAGTAACGTTTACGCTCTCGTTGACGGTGCCAGGCTGAAGCTTAAAATCGACGCTCTTGCGGTCGCCGACGTGAATGTGAACGTTATCGGCAATAATCGTTTTAAACCCGGCCGCCAATGCGGTGATCCTATAGTCGCCAGGCGGCAAGACCGGGTCATCAAATGTTCCGGCGCGTCCGCTAATCAGGGTAGTCTTCGCGCCGGTCAGAATGTTTTCAACAACGACCTGAGCACCCGGAAAAACTGCGCCACTGGCATCCGTAACTGTGCCAACGATTTCGCCCGTTTCTAATTGAGCTAGACAGGCGCGACTAAATGGCAACAGAATTACGGCGAGAAAAACCAATAATCGAGCGATCCGATCTATGACCGCTCGGGAGCGAACTGGGAAATCAAGCGAACCGGCACTTACTGCTGAGTCTGGGATGGTAAGAAACACCTGCTACCTCTTCCACGTGGAAAAAAGCCTCATCAAGTTTCTTAAGAGGGACGCACAGGATTGTTGCGATCTCTGAAACCTTTCAAACGGATTGAATCATAGCATTAACAACCTGTCAAGAGAATTCAACAGTTGTGCTACTAAGCGCCCGAACGCCGTGGATCTATACAGAAGGCCACACGATGTCTTAATGCCGTTCGGCCCGAAAAAAAACATCCTTGAAAGCATTCAAACTTGTGTCAGAATCAACTAGCAGGTTTTGTGCTCAGCTGCGCGCTGCTACCTGTCTTTCCGTGGCCGTTGAGCAGAACTCCGCCCCTTGCGATATTTAAGATGACATTGGCAGATCACAGCAAGCATCTGTCACCTCCCGGGCGAGGTAGGTGAATGACAGGCGTAACAAAATTCCTAGATTCAAACCGAAAGAGGTCTCCTAGCTATGTCAGATTCTGACGCCAACCTGCCAATGAAGGAAGCGCTTCTCATTACCAGTGGCGATCTGCGGCAGTCAGCGAATCAGGTTTGCTGGCCTGCTCAGCAAGAACTCGAGAGTCAGCTCGCAAACTGCTTCGCGGAGCAAGGAGTTACAATTCGCCGGGCCTTCCCAATTGATCCCCAGCAGGAGCACGGCTTCATTTCAAGCCAGCGGATGGGCATGGATATCTTTGCCAATATCGACCCAGACGCGAATCTTGTCTTCGCAACTGCAGCATGGCAGTACAGCCACCATGTACTGCCTGGCCTGCGCAGCCATCGAGGACCGATTCTCACCGTCGCAAACTGGAGCGGCCAATGGCCGGGTTTGGTGGGCCTGCTGAACTTAAATGGCTGCCTAGTCAAGGCAGGTGTCAAATTCAGCACTTTATGGAGCGAACACTTCGATGACGAATACTTCCTCGTAAGGCTCCGGGAATGGATTACAAAGGGAACTGTCACCCACGACCTTACGCACGTGCGCGCGGTTGCTCTCGGCGCGTTGCCGGAGTCCGCTATACGTTTGGGAGGAGAACTAGCTGCATCACTCCAACGACGAAAGGCGATTCTCGGCATTTTCGACGAAGGTTGCATGGGCATGTACAACGCCATCATTGACGATGAGCTTCTGAATCCTTTGGGTGTCTTCAAAGAGCGGCTTAGCCAATCTGCCCTTTTCGCCAGAATGCGCACGATCAACGCCGAAGAAGCCGATGCTGTGCGCCACTGGCTCGATGCCAAAGGCCTGCGATTTGTAACCGGCGATGATGAAAAGGTCGAACTAACCGATGCGCAGATTCAAGGACAGTGCAAGATGTACATCTCTGCCGTCCGCATGTCTCACGAGTTCGGCTGCGATGCCATTGGCATTCAGTACCAGCAGGGGTTGAAAGATCTCGTGCCTGCCTCCGATCTCGCCGAAGGGCTGCTCAACAATTCCGACCGTCCTCCAGTTTTCGACGAATCGGGCAACGAGCTCTACGCCAATCTCCCGCTGCCTCACTTCAATGAAGTGGACGAGTGCGCCGGGTTGGACGCCCTAATTACAAATCGATGCTGGACCGCACTAAAGCTTGATCCGGCTACAACGCTGCATGACTTGCGTTGGGGCGAGCACTATAGCGGAGAGGGCATCGATGATTTCGTGTGGGTGCTACAGATTTCTGGTGGCGCGCCGGCGAGTCACTTCACCGGCGGATATCGTGGGGCAGTAAGCGAGCGTCAGCCTGCCATGTATTTTCCTTTAGGAGGTGGAACCCTAAAGGGGGTGGGCCGCCCGGGGAGAATCGTCTGGAGCCGGGTTTTCGTTGAACAAAATAAGCTGCATGTGGATATCGGGCTTGGCTCGGTAGTTTCACTCCCACCTGAGGAAACCGCTCGCCGATGGCAACTGACCACCAGCCAGTGGCCTATGGTCAGCGCGGTGTTTGACGGCATCTCAAGAGATTCTTTCATGGCGCGTCATCGTGCCAACCACGTAAACATCGCCTATACTCCGGACGAAAAATCGGCTGCAAACGCCCTCGCCGTAAAGTGCGCAACCTTCCAAGCTCTGGGCGTGCAGGTCAATTTATGCGGCAGGGTTAACTTTACTTCGTGAGAACAATTCGAGCATTTTCGCCGCCGGGAGGGTGCTGGTGAGCATTGTGGCGGGCGCCGATTTCGGCACCTTGAGCGTGCGCGTGTCGCTATTCAAAAAGGGCCATGGACGGCTCGGTTCGGGCGTTGCTGAGTATCCGCTCAACCGCTCAACCCAAGATCCTGATCTTGCTACGCAAAGTCATCTCGCGCAGATGGACGCCCTTGTGAGTGCTGTCCACCAGGCGCTCAAGGCCAGCGGAGTGAAGGGCGATGAGGTCAATGCGCTTGCACTTGATACGACGGGCTCAAGCGTCATTCCAGTCGGCGATAGGCTGCAACCGCTCGATGACTATTATTTGTGGTGCGATCATCGCGCTTGGCGTGAAGCCCAAGAAATTACGGCTGCCGCACATACCCAAAAGCTGGAAGCGATCGAATGGTGCGGAGGCGTGTACTCGTCCGAATGGGGTTTTTCGAAATTGCTGCATTGGCTGCGGCACAACCCCGAGAAGCGTACCCGGCTGGTCACCGCTTTGGAAAACTGCGACATGATCACGGCAACGTTGTGCGGAATCACGTCGGCTGCTGATTTAACGCGAAGCACCTGTGCCATGGGCCACAAATGGATGTGGAATCCGAGGTGGGGCGGACTTCCCTCGGAAGAATTTCTTGGCTCGGTCGATCCCCTTTTCTCCGGAATCCGGGCGAAGCTCTCGGGACCCTGCAAGACATCAAACCACATTGCTGGAAAACTGAGTGATGAGTGGGCAACGCGCTTGGGCCTGCGCGCGGGCATCCCGATTCCAGTGGGCGCGCTCGATGCACACTGGGATGCGATCGGAGCAAACATCCGGCTAGGTGACGTAGTGAATGTCATCGGCACCTCTACCTGCATTATCGGCCTTAGTGAAAAACAGACGCTTGTACCGGGAGTTTGCGGCGTTGTTCCGGGTTCAGTTTTGCCTGGATACACGGGCATCGAAGCGGGGCGCTCCGCGGTGGGAGATCTCTTTGTCGCTATCGCCCGCAGGGCCAGCTCTTCAGTTTCAGCGTTGAGTCAGCATTTGGATTCCTATCGTGCCGGCCAGACCGGTTTATTGCGCATTGCTTGGGACAACGGCGACCGGACCGTTCTCGTGAATCCAATCCTCGGCGGCGTCACTCTCGGCTGGAATCTGATGCATACCGCTCAGGATGAACTATTCGCGGCGATCGAGGGTACAGCGCTGCAGACGCGCATTATTCTAGAGCAAATGCAGGAGAAGGGATCACCTGTCACCCGCGTTATCAATGGAGGCGGAATACCGCAGAAAAACGACGCGCTAAATCGCGTTTATGCGAATGCGTTAAATAAGCCTGTGCTGGTGCCTTCCGGCGATGTTACTAGCCTGGGCTCAGCTATCTTTGCTTTTCTCGCCAGCGGCGACTATCATTCGGTTGAGGAAGCTCAGGACGCCTTGTGCCCTCCCAGCAAGGCATTCTTCCCCGATGAGCGCGAAGCGGCTGTTTACAACAATTTGTACCCGCTCTTCCGTGAGCTTTACTTCTCACTTGGGCAGGTTGACGCGCCGCCTGCGCGTATCGGACACATACTGCCGGCGTTGCGTGAGATCGCCGCCGGTGCACGAGTTTAGGAGACTCCATGACGATCAACTCCCATGTAATAAAGAGCACCATCGTAGGCGCGCTCGGGGGGCTGCTGTTTGGCTTTGACACGGCCGTTATCTCGGGCGCGACTCACGACCTTACGATCCAATATCACCTCACCGCGGCTTTGCTCGGGATTACCGTTTCGAGCGCATTGATCGGCACCGTGGTAGCAGCCATGACAGCTGCCATTCCAGGGCAGAAGTTTGGCCGCCGGGACAGCCTTCGCGCGATGGCGATCTTTTATATGCTCTCGGCGCTCGGCTGTGCGCTCGCGTGGAACTGGCCGGCTCTCATCTTCTTCAGGTTTATAGGAGGACTGGGAATCGGCGGATCATCGGTGCTGGGGCCCATGTATATCGCTGAAATTGCGCCGCCTAGTTGGCGCGGCCGGCTGGTCGGCTTTTTTCAGGTAAACATCGTGGTGGGCATTTTGCTCGCCTATGTCTCGAATTTCCTAATTGGCAGTTTCCATTTGGGCCCAACCGAGTGGCGTTGGATGCTGGGAGTCTCCGGCATTCCAGCAGCTCTTTTCCTGCTAATGCTGTTCTTCATTCCGCGCAGCCCACGATGGCTCGCCATGCAGTCCAAACAAGACGAGGCACTCAGCGTCCTTCGCCAAATCGGCGTCCCTCGGCCACAGGAAGAGCTGGATGAGATTACTGCGGCCATTCATCTGGAGCGGTCCGCGTCAAGCGTTCGGCTTTTTTCGCCGCAGTACCGGCTGCCGGTTTTTATCGCGCTCACTGTGGGGATGTTCTGTCAGCTTTCCGGCATCAACGCCATTCTTTATTACTTGAACGACATCTTTGAGCTGGCTGGAGCCACAAAGGTCTCAGGCGATGTACAGGCCGTAGCTGTCGGGGCGATGAATCTTGTTGCCACGCTGGGAGCTATGTCGGTCATCGACAAGTTCGGCCGGAAGAAACTGCTTCTCGTCGGGACGGTTGGCCTGACAATCTGCCTGGCGATGATCTCGGTTCTCTTCCTCACCGGATCTCATATGGGCTGGCTTGTCTGGCTGCTGATGCTCTACATTGCATTTTTCGCCATCTCGCAAGGGGCAGTTGTGTGGGTTTACCCGGGCGAAGTGTTCCCCACTCGGGCCCGCGCAAAAGGGCAAAGCCTGGGCAGTTCCGCACATTGGGTGACGAACGCTGCAATCTCTTTCATCTTTCCCGTGCTGGCAAAATCTTCGGGTGCCTATCCTTTTATATTTTTCACCGCCATGATGGCGCTGGATTTCTTTTTGGTCCTTTTTTATTATCCCGAAACCAGCGGAATTTCTTTAGAGCAGATGCAGCACCACCTAGGCATCGAGTAAGTAGGATTGTATGGTGCGGAGAGGGGGACTTGAACCCCCACGGTGTTACCCGCTAGCACCTCAAGCTAGTGCGTCTGCCAATTCCGCCATCTCCGCGACGGACAACCTACTTCTTCTTCTGAGTCTGAGGTAACGGCCTTACGTTCTTTTGAACCACTGGTGCGCCACGGTTTTCGAGCACGCTGCGGCCGCCCGATGACGTACCCATGCTCGAGAGGATCGCTAAGGCTAACGAAGTCACCATGAACAAGCTAGCTGCAATGGTCGTGGCTTTCGATAGCACGGTCGCCGTACCACGCGGTCCAAAGACCGTCTGCGAACCCATTCCGCCGAAAGCGCCCGCTAAATCAGCCGCCTTACCGCTTTGCAATAGAACTACGATGATCAAAAAAACGCAGATTATGACGTGCAGGGTCGTGAACAGGTACACCATGCCAGCTCTGAGTATAGCAACGGAGGTGCAGGGTGCAAGACTAGGGCCATGGGCAATTTTACCGAACGAACTCCGCTGTTGTCGTTAGCT
>CAXUCT010000001.1:20367-31631 GCA_964249415.1 uncultured Bryobacteraceae bacterium
GGCTAGGCGATGCCCCTTACGAAACGAACCCAATAGCCCTTTTTCAAGGCTGGATGCGGGAGGCCCAAGTTGCTCATTTGAAAGAGCCAAACGCCATGACTCTCTCGACAGCAACCGCTAGCGGGAAGCCGTCCGGACGCATCGTTCTCCTGAAGGAACTCAACGAGATTGGGTTCGTTTTTTACACCAACTATACAAGTAGGAAAGGCGGAGAGATAAAAACGAACCCATTTGCGTCACTGACGTTTTACTGGGCGGAACTGGAACGGCAGGTGCGCGTTGAAGGGCACGTGGAACTGGTGACGCGGGAGAAGTCGGAGGCGTACTTCCGGACACGTCCAAAAGGCAGCCGGTTGGGTGCGCTGGCCTCGCGCCAGAGTGAGCGATTACCCAGCCGCCAGCCGCTTGAAAAAAGGCTGACTGAATTGATGGAACAATTTGCTGATACGGACGATGTTCCGGCCCCGGAATGGTGGGGTGGTTACTGCGTGGTACCGGAAGCCATCGAGTTCTGGCAGGGCCGTACGAACCGGTTGCATGACCGGCTTCTTTATAGAAGAAAAGACGAACACGCGTGGGACATAGAACGTTTGTCTCCTTAGTTCAACGCGGGTGTCGGCGCATACGTCTGAATCTGTGTGCCTCGGTATTTACTCTTGCTGTCGCTTAGTTGCCTGCTGGCACAAGCGGAGCCGACGGCCGATGCACTGATTAAGAAGGTCCAAGACCGGTACAACGGCGCGCAAACTCTTTCGGTTAGCTTTGTAGAGAAGTACGGCGTTCTAGGACACGATAGGCCGCCGGAGACAGGAACGTTGACATTGCGAAAACAAGGCAAGATGCGCTGGGACTACGCGCGCCCAGCGGGAAAGACTTTTGTATCGGACGGAAAAAATGTGTTCCTCTATACCGCCAGAGACAATAGAGTAGAGAAAGTTCGATTGAAGGACACTGAGGATATGCGTGCGCCATTAGCGTTCCTGCTAGGACACTTGGACCTGAAGAAAGAATTTGGCGCGTTTAAGGTTCAGAGCGGTGATGACGGCGATTGGCTGGAGGCGTCCGCGAAGAACGAGCGCATGCCATACAAGAACGTGGGAATGCTGATTGCCCCGGACGGATCGATTCGCGAATTGAAGGTATTAGGGCGCGACGAGTCGCTGCTTGTGTTTTCGTTTGCAAACGAGAAGCTCAACCCTCCTATTAACGACCGACAGTTCCAATTCACGATTCCACGGGGAGCGGAGGTTGTGGACTCTGTGGAATTCCAATCCCAGGAGAGATAGTGGCTGAATTTTTTCTGCGGTACGCCGATCCTCGCGGGCAGATGCACGAGCAGATGACGGAGGCGCACAGCGAGCGCGAAGCTCGTGAACGGCTGGCGCAGCAAGGTTATCTGGTTTATTCGGTGCGCGCCAAGGACTTCGGCGCGCGCCTGGGCAAGATCAGCGGCGGTACGAGTCGCAAGAAGATCGTTAATCTCGAGAAATTCCTCATCTTCAATCAGCAGTTCGTGACACTGATTCGGGCAGGTTTACCGATTTTAAAGGGTCTCGATCTGCTCGCCGACCGGCTTACCGATGAAAAGCTAGGCCGCCACATTCAGGCGGTTCGCGATGAGGTTAGGACCGGGACAACGCTTTCGGATGCGTTTGCGCGTCAGAACGTGTTTCCGGCCATCTACATCACGTCGGTTCTGGCCGGCGAGAAGAGCGGCTCGCTGGTCGAGATACTTGACCGGTACATCACCTACCAGCGGTTGACGTTGGCGGTGCGGAAGAAGGTGCTGGTATCGCTTCTTTATCCAACGGTGCTGATTTGCTTAGTTGTGTCGCTGATCGTATTTCTTGTGACGTACGTGGTGCCGAGTTTTGCGGCTCTATACAGCAGCATGGAAGCGAAGCTACCGGCAGCGACGCAGATTTTAATTGCGGTGGGAACCACGGCGCGGAGCTATGTGCTGGTAGGCGCGGCGGCGGTAGTGTGCGCCGGAGTAGGGGCGTATTTCTGGGCGCGGAGCGAGGGCTCGCAAGAGACGCTGGACAAAATCAAGATGCGCACGCCGCTGCTGGGGGAGGTATGGACGAAGTACCAGGTTGCGCAGCTCGCTCGTGTTCTAGGCACTCTGCTGATAGGCGGCATCCCACTGGTACAAGGGCTGGAAACAGCGGGTCGATCCCTGGGAAGCGTGCTGTTAAAGAAGGTACTGGACCGGGCCGCGGTTCTGGTGCGCGAGGGCAAGTCGCTTTCAACCGCGCTTACGACGACGGGCATTTTTCCCCCTTTGGCGGTAGACATGATGGAGGTGGGGGAATCGACAGGGGCGCTACCGCAAATGCTGGGTAGTGTAGCGGAGTTTTACGAAGAAGATGTAGCGACGCGCATGACAGCGCTTTTGTCGCTAATAGAGCCGGTGATTATGATTTTCATGGGCGCTTTTGTAGCGTTTGTGCTGGTAGCGCTTTACCTACCCATATTCTCGCTGGCGGACACGATTAGGTAAATGGCAACAGAGATTATCAAGATCAAAGATCCGGGCGAAGAAGCGGAGCAGGCGCAATCAGTGGCGCGGCGTTACTGCTGCGACTTCATCGACCTGAAAACCGCTAAGATCGACCACGAACTCTTTCGGACAGTACCGGTGGATCTGATGTTCCGGTATCACTTCGTACCGCTGCAGTCACAGAACGGGACGCTGGATATTGCGCTTTCAGATCCGCGGCAAATCGTATTGATTGACGAGTTGGCGGTTCTGCTTGCAAAGAAGCTGAAGGTCAAGGTAGCGACATACACACAGATAGCGGATCTGTTGAAGAAGACTGAGCAATCCCAACGCGTGCTCGAAGAAGTGACGGAAGGCTTCACGCTGGACGTGGTGGGGGATGACGAGAACACGGACGAAAATCTCTCCATCGACCGGCTGACCTCCGATGAAGGCAACATTGCGCCGGTGATCAAGCTGGTGGATACAACGATATTCAACGCGCTGGAGCGGCGCGCGAGCGATATTCATATCGAAACGCGCGACCAGGAACTCGCAATCAAGTACCGGATCGACGGCGTGCTGCAGTACGCAATGAGTCCCATTGCGAAGGAGTGGTATGCGGCGGTGATCTCGCGCATCAAGGTGATGAGCGAGCTGGATATAGCGGAGCGGCGCGTTCCGCAAGATGGAAGATTCCGGGTCCGGTACAAGACACGGTTGATCGACTTTCGTGTGTCGATCATGCCGACGATCCATGGCGAGGATGCGGTGCTTCGCGTATTGGATAAGGAGTCGATGAGCGAGAAGTTCTCACGCCTGACTCTGGAGGTGGTGGGTTTCGCAGAGCAGGACATGACGAAGTTCCGGCGATATATCAAGGAGCCGTACGGAATGGTTCTTGTCACGGGCCCCACAGGATCAGGTAAGACGACCACGCTATACGCGGCGTTAAGCGAGATCAAGAACGACGAAGACAAGATCATCACGATTGAAGATCCGGTGGAGTATCAAATTAAGGGGATCACGCAGATTCCTGTGAATGAGAAGAAAGGTCTTACGTTCGCGCGCGGCTTGCGGTCGATCTTGCGACATGATCCGGATAAGATTCTGGTGGGCGAAATCCGAGACCAGGAGACGGCACAGATTGCCATCAACGCGGCTTTAACGGGTCACCTTGTATTTACAACGGTGCACGCCAACAACGTTCTGGATGTGCTGGGGCGCTTCCTGAACATGGGCGTGGAACCATACAATTTTGTGTCGTCGCTGAACTGCATTTTGGCGCAGCGGCTGGTGCGTATCATCTGTCCGCACTGCCGGCATCGAGTGGAATACGACGATGATTACTTGATAGAGAGCGGCTTGAATCTGGACGAGTGGCGAACTTTTCCGTTCTATGAAGGCCGGGGCTGCATGGAGTGCAGTGGGACTGGATTCCGAGGCAGAACGGCGATTCATGAGCTTCTGGACTTGACGGAAGCGATACGCGAAATGATTCTGGAACGTAGGCCGGCATCGGAAATTAAACGGAAGGCGCGAGAGGACGGCATGACTTTTCTTCGCCACTCGGCTTTAGATCGCGTGAAGCAGGGTATAACGACATTGCGCGAAGCAAACAAAGTAACGTTTATCGAAGGGTAGGTATGGGAGTCTGACGGTTACCGCTCGTTTGCAGCGCTGGATTACTGAACCCCCGCCGGATCACGTTTTCGAGATTACCGAAACGTCGTTGGCGGAGGTGTCGCCGCGCAGTCCGGGACAGCATCAGCAGGAGATTCTAACCGAACGGGCGTTGCTGCCGTCCCCGGCGGCGCCGAATCTTCTAAAGCCGCATCTCTACCGGGAGGCTTTGGCGCGATTTACGCCCGCGGGCACACCCAAACGGACCGCGACAGCGGTGGTGATTCCAGATTACGCAGTGCGCATGGCTATCCTGGATTTTGAGGAATTTCCCACCAATGAAGAGGAGCGTTTGGCACTGATTCGTTTCCGGCTGCGGAAGACAGTGCCGTTTCACATTGAGGAAGCACAGCTGTCCTACGGCATCCAGGTAAACGATCCAAAGCGGGTAGAGGTACTGGCGGTCACAATCGCGCGCCCCATCCTGAACGAGTATGAAGCGATCTTCCGGGATGCCGGATATCGGGTTGGATTGGTGGCTCCGTCGTGCCTGGCAACGTTGCGCCTGTGCACCAGCGCAGACAAGAGCTTGACATTGCTGGCCAAGGCTGCCGGGTCAAACTTATCAGTTTTGCTGCTGCAGCAGGACCGGGTGCGGCTGGTCCGTTGCCTGGATCTGGCGGGAGAAAGCGAGGCGGACCAGCGCACCGTGTTGCCGCTGCTGCAGCAGACGCTCGCTTATGCCGAGGATCAGGTAGGACAGCCGGTAGGGAGGCTATTGCTTTGCGGATTCGGTGCGGACGCTGAGGGTTTAGGGGCTCTGGCCCAGCGCGAATTCGGGGTTCCTTATGCGCTGGTGCGCTCCAAGTTCGGGGCGACTTCACAAGAGAATGCAGGACTTTTAGGATTGCTGGAGCAGTACGCCGCATGACTCTTCTGTTGCCACCGGCAGCTATTAACCTAGCTTCAGATCCTTTCCGGCGGGAGCGAGCGCAAAATGCGGCGGTAGCTTTAATCTGCGCCGGGCTGACCTGCTCGTTGCTGGTGTTGTTGCTGTTGATCCTGCACGAGCGGGCGCAGGCGGCGGATCTACGGCGCCGGATGGAAGCGGATCGCGCCGAGCTGCAGCGGCTGCAGAGCCAGGAAGCCAGGTCCGCCTCCTTTGTATCAAGACCCGCCAATGCTGATGTGTTCGCAACCAGCGTGCTGCTGAACGAGTTAATTGCCCGCCGGGGCGTGAGCTGGACGCGGGTTTTCAAAGATTTAGAGACAGTGATGCCAGCGAGCGTACGGCTGGTAGCGGTGCGGCTGCCACAGGTGGGGGCCGAGCAAGGGACGGGCATCAATCGCGTGCAATTGGACATGGTCGTTGGGACGGAGCAGCCCGACGCAGTAATCGATTTGCTGCGGCGCCTGCAACAATCCACGTTGTTCGGGCCGGCGCAGGTGATGACACAGACGACGCCGACGCAGAATGATCCGCTTTATAAGTATCGGGTGACGGTGGCCTATGCCCAGAAAATTTGAGTGGCTTTACGCTCTTTTGAGCGGAGCTCAGCGTGGCCCCCGTTTCTGGCTGCAGATGGGAGGGATCGTGCTGGCGCTATTGAACGGGATCGCGCTGTACTTTTATTTGGATCCTCCAGGCGGCTCGCGTGAGGAACTGATGCAACAAGGGCAGCAGGTTCGAAATCAGATTGCAGCCACGCGCACCTTGGCCTTACGGCTGGGAACGGTTGCCGAGAAGGTGCAGTTAGGGAGCTCGGAGTCGGCCGATTTCGAGACAAAGTATTTTCTGCCGAAGCGAGTCGCGTATGGCGCGGTTATTGCGGAAATCCAGCGCATGGCGCGCGCGTCGGGTTTGCATGAGCGGGACGCGGTGTATACGGAAGAGCCGATCGAAGGCACAGCGGACCTCTCGTTGCTGAACAATACTGCGAACTATGAGGGATCGTACGACAATCTGATGCGATTCCTGTATGAAGCGGATGAGTCGCCCATGTTGCTGATGTTGGACAATCTGCAAGCGGCCCCGCAACAGAAGGGGGGGCAGATCAATACCTCGATCCGCTTCCAGACGATTGTTCAGGAGGAACCGGGCGTTGGTTTGGTGAACCTACAATGAGAGTGGCTGCGGCGCAAACTAAAATTTTCGGACTGCGGATTCCTGTAGATCCGAAGATTCTATTCGGAGGCTTGGCCGCCGTCATCCTGCTGCTGTGGTGGTACAACTCCCGAGGCGAGGAAGAGACGGTCCCGGCGGCAGGAAGCGCGCGCACGGAAGTGACGTCCGCACCGGCGGCACCGCTGCGGGCCCGAACGCCGGTACGCCACGCTGTAGTGATGAGTGACCGTGGAACTTTACGGTTGAAGCCGATTGACCCCAGCAAGGGAGACATTGATCCGACTTTGCGGCTGGATCTGCTGGCCCGCTTGCAGCGTCTGCAACCGGTGACGGGAGGACGCAGTCTGTTTGAGTCGGGCGGCTTGCCCGCGACGGGAGTGACGGTGGTTCCCCTGCATCCGCCCATACTTCCTCCGCAACCCCGTCCCAACGGCGGTTTGCTAGCCAATGGAACGTTGACGGGAGGCGCGCCGGTACTCAGCATTCCGCTCAAGTACTACGGATACGTAAAGCCTAACCAGATGCCCACGGGCGCAAAGCTGGTCAACAACCGTGGATTTTTTCTGGACGGCGACGACGTACTGGTTGCCTCAGAGGGCGATGTGCTGAAGCAGCAGTATTTGGTGGTGGAGTTGACGGCGAGCAGCGCGCGGCTGGAAGATACCAGGTTGCGGCAGGGCCAAACATTGCCAGTAGTGCCGGCGGCTATGCCATGAGCCTGCGACGTAGTATCAACTTGCAGAAATCAGCGTATCGTTGTTTGCCGGTACCGCTTGCTCACGCGCGCGGCTCGGTAAGAGTTTCCGGAATAGGGCGCCAACACAAAACCGGCGAGAGCGGTTCGGCGCTGTTGATCGTGTTCGTGTTTGCAGCCATGATCGCCATCATGCTCTACAAGGAAATGCCCGTGGCCGCGTTTGAAGCACAGCGGCAGAAGGAGCAGTTGTTGATCGACCGGGGCAATGAATATTCGCACGCCGTGAAACTGTTCGTACGCAAGCTGGGGACCTATCCCGCTTCAATGGAAGCGTTAGAGAAAACGAATCAGATGCGGTTCTTGCGGCATCGTTTCAAGGATCCTTTCACCGGAAAAGAGGACTGGCGAGTGCTGCATGCGGGACCGAACGGCATGCTCACGGATTCGAAGGTAAAGACAGCGGGGCTGGTCCCAAATGGCAACGGCAACGGCAACAATGGCGTGGGTGGTCAGAGCGGCTCGGCTGGCGGAAATGCGCCTTTCGGTTCATCGTCAAACACCAACGGTAATGCAGCGCAGGGCGGCAACAGTGGCTTCGGGAACAACGGGTTCGGGAGCAACGGTTCCGGTTCGGATTCGAGCTCGACGGCTGCAGATGTAGTGGTACCGCCCATTGCGCAGCGTGCTCCGGCAGTTGCCGCGAATGGGAGTGGGTCGCCAGCTACGGCGGGAGTAGACCAAAATCCATCGGCGCCTTTATTGCCTCCGGCGCAAGCCGATAACAATCCGGCTGGGCAGTCCGGAGCAAACGGTCCAAATGGTTCGAACGGCGGGCCCGGAAGTACCACAGGTATGTCGGGCCAGAACGGCGCCTCAAATGGACTGAACGCTTTTGGCGGGAATGGGAGTACGATTCCGATGGCCAACGGTTTGGGGCAGCAAGGGCCGTCCAATAATCCTGGGACGGGCATGGGAACAATGACTAGCGGCGGCCTCGCTGGAGTGGCCAGCATTGCGAAAGGTCACAGTATCAAGGTCGTGAATGATCAGACCGACTACTCGTTATGGGAGTTTTACTACGATCCAACCAAGGACGCGACCAAAGGCATCGCAAGCGCGATGACGTCCATGGGCGCAGCAGGGCAGCAGCCGAATGGTCAGCAGACAGGTTTAGGGCAGAATCAACAGCAGCAGAGTGGATTTGGGAGCAGCAGCCCTTTCGGGACCAACGGTTCATCGGGAACGAGTGGATTTGGGATCAGCGGGTTCTCTTCGAACGGTTCGAACGGGAATACAGTCACGCCGTCTACGGGGACGTCCCCACAGCAGCTGCCCCCTCCACAGTAGCCGTGGATGTGGGCGCTTATTCAACAGAGTAGGTTTGGGATTGTCGTCTATGACTACCCGGATTCCAGCCGACCTATTACGGCTTTGCGGAATGGCGGGAACGGCGCGCTACTAACCCAGCGAAGAAGGCGCAGAGGAACAGGAACATCGTCGCCGGTTCGGGGGTGGAGGAACCGGCGCTACTCACTATCAGGTTGTCTAAGGCCCAGCTTGCGTCCGCCTCGCCGCCGCCGGTGCCGGAGATGGTCAGAGAGGTAAGGCCAGTGAACCCGCTTAGGTTCAACGTGCTGAACGAGCCTTCGGAAGGAAGTGTAAGGTAAGCTGAAACCGTTCTTCCGCCGCTGAGAGTTCCCGATAAGTCCAAGGTATTAGCGTTGGGATAGCCGTCCAGACCGCCGGGTGTTAAGAATAACTTTGCAGCGTCAAGACCGGAGACCGAGAAGGCTTGGCCTGCCGCATTTGTGACGACTACGGGTGCGTCTAGACCCGGGCCGATAACGGCCAAATACTGACTGCCCTCATCTACACAGCCGCCGGCACACAGGCCCGGCTGGTCAATGATATGAAAGCTCGACGAAGTAAAATTGAAGCCCTGCGTGGTGATGGTGCCGGTTTGTATCGCATTGTTAGGCGACGGGATCTGATCGAAAGTAATAACTTCCGCCTGTAGCGGAATTATAGTAAGTGCCAGTCCGGCAGAGGTCAAAGATATGGTGCGAAAGATGTTCTTCATGGGCGCTCTCCTGGTTAGCTCGCCTGATTAGTTCACTTCTAGACCACTTACTTTAGGCTGATCCGCAGCCCCGGCCGTGAACTGAATGGTAATCTGGCCGCTGCTATTTGCGGTGGCCGTGAACTGCTGCTGAATAGCTTTATCCTTTGCTCCGGTAGCGGCCACAATATCAAAGTTCGTCAGCACCTGGTTTCCGTTGATGAGGACATTGAATTGGCGCTTGCCTGGAGCAGGCCAATAGATCTCGGCAAAGTAGAGCGTCACGGTGTGAGTGGTTCCTGGCACGAAGCCGCCAATGGTGTAGGTGCTCGGACCGTAGCGCTCGCTTTGAAAGACGGCCTGCGGAGGTACCGGAGCGGAAATAAGGGACGTGTCGATGGTGGAAAATGTGTTAGCTGAGCTTCCGCCGGAGTAATCCACGTCGTAAGCAAAATTCCCTATATCGCCTCCGCCCGCATTGATGAAGACACGTCCGGACGTGGCGGGCACGCCGACCGGATTCACTACGATTCCACTAATGATCGGTTGTCCGCTTGCTCCTGGAGTTAGGTTGATCACAATGGCGCCGCTGAGCGGATCGGCTGCCGTGGTGAACGACTCCTCGATGGCCTTGTTCCTGGCGCGCGTGGCTGCGAAGATGTCAAAGTTCGTCAGCACGTTCTTGTTATTAAGACTGACATTGAATTGCCGTTGGCCTATCGCGGACGAACTCGTGTCGGCGAAATGTAGTTGCACATTGTAAGTGGCGCCCGGGATCAAGCCCGTCACGTTGTATTTGGAACTGCCTTCACGGGCAGTCTGGTAGACAGCTTGCGAAGGCGGAGGCGCGGGAATCAGAGAGGTGTCGATCGCAGACGTGGTGGATGTAGTAGCCCCGCCGGTGAAGTTAGTGTCAGCGAAGAAACTGCCCTCCGCATCACCGCCCGCGTTAATGGACACAGGCCCGGTAACTAAGCTATTTTCCGCGCGATAGACGCGCACATAGTCAACTGAAAGTACGGAAGGGTTGGGCGTAGTGGCATTCGAATATCCCGGGAAGTAACCTCCGATGGCGAGATTCAAAATAATAAAGAAGGGGTGATTAAATGCCCAGTCACCCGCGATGTCAGTGGTCTTATTGATAGTGAAGTAAATATTTGCCGGATCGTCGCGGTAGAACTGCGCCTGATTAGGAGACCAGATCACGCCATAGGTGTGAAAGCCGGCATCGTCTACCCTGCCCCCGTTGGGGAACTTGAATTGCGAGCCAACGCCATTGCCTCCTGAGAACGGTCCATGAATGGTAGAGGACGTGGTGGACGCTCCATATTGCGGCACCCATTCCATGATGTCCATCTCACCGCAGAGAGGCCAAGCAGTAGTGTTGAAGTTCTGGCCAAGCATCCAGAAGGCCGGCCAAATACCGGCACCGACGGGCAGCTTCATGCGAGCTTCGATTCGCCCGTACTGGAATTGAACCATCGGATAAGTTCGCATGCGAGCGGAAGTCCAGGTTCCACCCGACTGAACGGCCTGAATCACCAGATTGCCGTTGCCATCCTGATAAGCATTGGGAGTAGCTGTCGTGCAAGGAGATGCATTCGAACCAGGCGCGCAGTAGATCTCTTCTTCGTTGTTGCCCCAGCCACCGCCTCCCGTGTCATAACCCCATTTCGAACTGTCCGGAGCTGAGTTTGCGGGACCATTGAACTCATCCGACCAGACAAGCTGCCAAGCGCTTTGGGCGCTTCCTAGAACTGGACTGGATACACACAGGGCGGTAACAACAAATAGGCTGGAAAGTATGTCAGCCGTTCTTCTCACGAGCATGGTGATGAACTGTTCCTCTCTGACCACTGAAGCTAAATGCAAATTCAGTGTTAGAACTGGAGGAATTATATAACATATCGTGTAAATGAATCGGGTTTTATTTATCAGACGGAACATCACGCTTAGAATGTTTCTCTCAACGGTTTAGCGGTGGCCACCGTATAAGTGATGAGAGCTTGAACGACAGAGGCGCGATGGCAGTTCCCGCGATAGCAGTTCCTTGGATGACCCCTTTTGCCATAGAGCCCGGTCTCCTACGCCAACTCGTGAAGAACGCAAAAGCCGGCGATGCGGACTGCTTTGAGCGAATCATCATTTCGCACGAACGGCTGGTTTTGCGGATTGCACAGCGGCTGTTGCTGAATGGCGAGGACGCGAAGGATGCAGCGCAAGAGGTGTTTACGCGCCTGCATCGCACGCTAAACCGCTTTGATGAAGAGAAGGAGCT
>CAXUCT010000001.1:31641-34274 GCA_964249415.1 uncultured Bryobacteraceae bacterium
GCGCTTGGCTGTATCGGATGACGGTAAATATTTGCCGGGATGTTCAGCGACGTTCGAAGCGGGAGATGCCGCTGGACAGTGCGCGTGATGCGGTGAGCGAGCAGATGGACCCGGAGCAATCGGCAATGGCTGTCCAGCAGTACCGTTTCGTGCTTGACGCTCTTGGTGAACTAACACCGCGTGAACGCGAGGCAGTGGTGCTTCGCGATCTGGAAGGACGGTCCACCAAGGAGGCAGCTGAAATTCTTGGATCATCAGAAACGACGGTGCGTTCGCAACTCTCAACGGGGCGGAGGAAGATGAAGAATTATGTAATGGCTCGATTGAGGAGCCGAAAATGATGGGACATGTAAGTGAGGAGCAACTCGTTTTGTTTGCGTCAGGAGATGTTCCGGCGGCTAAGAGGCAGAGCATTGCGGATCACGTTCAGATCTGCCCGCAATGTCAGCGCGTGTTAGCTGAGTTCCGCGAGATACAGAACTTCATTGCCGGATCGCTAGCGGATCCTGAGCTGTGCGATTTGATTCAGGTGAGAGAGCGCGTGACGGCGAAGGTGCGTCGCCGGGACCGATGATCAGGCTGGCATTCTTCGTTTCTATCATTCTCTTTCCGGAAATCGTCCTCTCGCAGACGGCGGCCGAGCCTGGGCCAGGAGCCAGTCCGGCGCCGAGACAGGTAATTAAAATTATCCGGGTACGGTACGGGAAGGCCCAAACGCTGGCCGATTTAACACGTAGTAACAGCGTTATTGTAAACGCGGATGATTCGTTGCAAGCCATCGTGCTGAAGGGCGACCCCCCTCAAGTAGCGGAGATGGAAAAGGCGATTCACGACTTGGACGTGCCGTCTACTTCGCCAGCGCCCCAGAAAGATATTGAGCTGACAGTCTCAGTGGTTGCTGGTTCGAGTAATGCGGAAGCGGCGCCAGTACCCGAGGACATGGGTCCAGTAGTGAAACAGCTCCGAGCTATCTTTCCGTATAAAAATTATAAAGTACTCGGCTCTATGTTGCTGCGGTCACGAGAAGGCGCCAAATCCGAAAACCAAGGCGTCATGAAGAGCATTTTCAGTTTTGCGGACCGTTCCTACCCAACCGTGTACATCGTGCAGTATGACGATTCCAGCTCTTCTCTGCAGGAAGGCAAGGCGCTCATCCATCTGGGAAATTTTCGCTTCTCGCTGCACTTTCCCCTTCAGAACGGGTCCGCTACGTCAGTCTCAAACTTCGATGTTTTGATTGCAACAGATGTGGATGTGCGCGAGGGCAAAAGGTGGTGGTTGGAAGGCTAACGTGGAGAACAGCGACTCGGCTCTGTTTGTGGTGCTGGCGGCAAAGCGGGTGGAGTAACCCCCTGTTCTTGCAGCGTCTTCGCTTTCGAGCATGCCTTAGGTACGCGAAATCGGCCAACCGGCGCTAGTCCACTTTTCCTATAGAGTTGCACATGTTAACGTGGGCTTATGGCACAGTATGCGCATCCTGAGGTCCTGGTTGAAACAGACTGGTTAGCGGGCAAACTCACCGATCCATCAGTCCGTCCGGCGGAGGTGGATGTCGACACGGCAGCATACAATGTGGGACACATTCCGGGTGCAACGGCATGGGCCTGGAACACGCAGCTTTGTGATACCTTGCGCCGCGACATCCTGCCCAAAGAGCAACTGGAGGCTCTGCTTTCCAACGCCGGCGTGACGCCGGAGACCACGATCGTTCTTTACGGCGACAGCAACAACTGGTTTGCGGCTTGGGCCTTTTGGCAATTCAAGATGTACGGCCATAAGGACGTCCGGATTCTGAATGGCGGGCGGAAGAAGTGGCTGGCAGAGGGGCGGGAGTTGAGCATGGAATTGCCTGTGTTCCCGCAAACGGCCTATCGGGCGCAGGAAGCTGACGTTTCCCTCCGAGCGTTCCTGCCTCAGGTACAGCAGGCGGTACAGAATCGCACGGCGTCGCTGGTGGATGTGCGCAGTCTGCAGGAGTTTACGGGCGAGATTCTGGCGCCGCCCGGGTTGCCGGAAACATGCCAGCGCGGCGGGCATATACCCGGAGCGCGGAATGTTCCGTGGGGGAAGGCTTGCAATGAAGACGGGACCTTCAAGTCTTTTGAAGAATTGCAGGCGCTATATGAGGTCGAAGGCGTGAATGGGTCGCGTCCGACGATCGCGTATTGCCGTATTGGAGAGCGATCAAGCCACACATGGTTTGTCTTGAAGTATTTGCTGGGTCTGCCGAACGTGATCAACTATGACGGCTCGTGGACGGAGTGGGGCAATCTGGTGGGTGTTCCCGTAGAGCGCGGAGCGGCACAAGCGGCGGGGGCTTAGAGCGTAATGGCAACGCCGAAGCCCACACTAGCTACCGTGAACTTCCAGGAGCGCCAGATGGATATTGAGGGTTGGCCGGTGAAAGTGACCAGCTACCAAGTGGGCGACAAATACATCTGCCAAGCGGACAATGTATCGCCGGGCGCGTGCCTGGCTCGCTTCTCTGCGGCGACGGCGGAAGAGGCGGAAGCGCAGGCGCTTTCAAAGGCGCGCCACTTACTAGGGAAGACGCAACGTCGCGAAGTCTAGCTAAATTCCGTTTGACGGCAGTTAGCGCGCGGCGCAATCGAACTGGAATGTATTGATGAAAT
>CAXUCT010000001.1:34284-41081 GCA_964249415.1 uncultured Bryobacteraceae bacterium
CGACATTCGAGTTCGAGCCGGTAGACTACATCATCACGGCGTGCGAAGACTAACTCTTCCACCCACGTGGCGCGTTCGAGCGGGTCGTAGTAGCGATCCTTCGTAAACAGGGCCGGCTTGCCGAGTAGATTAAGAGAGCGCTGCTCAAGAACCTCCATCCGCTCGGCGCGCTCGAATTTCGCCAAGCCGTCCAAGTGCAGCTTTAGGTCGTCGACTAGAGCGAACGAAGCAGTATGGCTGCCGTTGCCGGAAGGAGTGGGCACGGCGGCTATGTCGATCTCGCCGACTGGCTTTGAGAATTTTTTCGCGCCTGTTTCGACGAAAAGACCAGATCCTTCGAAGGCGTCTCCTTTGTGCCAGCGCGTGGGATAGCTGACGCAATATCCCCATTGGGGATTGCGGTACACCTTCCAGGAGTTGTCGAGGCGATTCGGCGAGCGCGCGCTGGCCAACAGTCCGCAAATCAGCAGGAAGGCGAAGGAGCCCGAGAGCCACGAGCAGGCACGCTTGGTGAGCATGATGGTCAAGGCTCTCATATCTATCTGTTATTTTCCAGAGGATCGAAGCGCAAAAAGTAACGGCTACACGGGCGCGCGGTACTTGGAGTACGCGGTTTTGGGCGTCGCAAGGCGGTCGGAATTTTCTGAGGAATGGTAAGGAGAACCAATGAGCCTGTATGCAACTTCCTGTTTACACCGAGGAGGTGAAGGCACTTGGACGACCGCAAGAAACAGATTCTGGCAGCGCTGGCGCAGATGGATAAGCAGTTCGGTAAAGGCTCGGTGCTGATGCTGGGCTCGCGCGCGACCTTGCCTGTGGAGGTGATCAGTACGGGCTCGATTGCAATAGATAATGCGGTGGGCGCAGGAGGATTCCCGCGCGGGAGAGTGATCGAGATCTTTGGCCCGGAATCGTCGGGGAAGACGACGCTCGCGCTGCATTCGATTGCGGAGGCGCAGCGGTTGGGCGGATCGGCGGCGTTTATCGATGCGGAGCACGCGCTGGACCCCACGTACGCTTCGCGGCTGGGAGTGGATACAGAAAACCTGATTGTGTCGCAGCCGGATTATGGCGAGCAAGCGCTCGAAATCGCGCAGGCGCTGGTGAACTCACAAGCGGTGGATGTGATTGTGATTGATTCTGTCGCGGCACTGACGCCGAAGGCAGAGATTGAAGGCGAGATGGGCGACAGCCACATGGGTTTGCAGGCGCGCATGATGTCGCAAGCGCTACGCAAGCTGACGGCGTCGGTCTCGCGGGCGAACACGTGTCTGATTTTTATCAATCAATTGCGCGAGAAGATCGGTGTGATGTTCGGGAACCCGGAGACGACGACCGGCGGTAGAGCATTAAAATTTTACGCCTCTGTTCGGGTGGAGGTGAGGCGCACGACGGCGATCAAAGAGGGCGAGGCGGTAGTGGGCAATCGAACAAAAATCAAGATCGTGAAGAATAAGATTGCGGCGCCGTTCCGTGAAGTGGAAGTGGATATTCTTTACGGCAAAGGCATCTCGCGCGAGGGCGACATTCTGGATTTGGGCGTGCAGCATGCCACCGTGGAGAAGAGCGGATCGTGGTACAGCTACAAGGGCGAGCGGATTGGACAGGGGCGGGAGAATGCGCGGCAGACGCTGCTGGACCGGCCTGAACTCCGGCAGAGCATGGAAGCTGAACTGAGAAAGACGCTGGGCTTAGTTGGGCAGCCGGCGATTCAGAAGATGGGAGACGAATTTGAATTGGCGGCACCGGCTGAGACGCGAAGAGCTTCCGCGTCTTAGGGATACGGCTTGCTCACGCGCGCGGCTCAGAAACGATACCCCCGGGCACTTGTTAGAAATTCAGCCGGTCAATGGCGGTTCTTACGGCCGATTCCAGGCTGGCCTGATGAGTGGACATTTCATGTTTCTGATCTGTGAGCTTCGCCAGCTGCGCCTCATCCCCGGATAGTTGGGTAGAGTACTTGCGCACTTGCTCTTCCTGTCCTTTGACGCGGTTCAGGCTGTCGATGTTCTGGCGCAGGCGAGTCTGGTCTTCTGTAAGCTCCGTGAGCTGCGATTTTGTCAGTTCGAGAGTGCGATTCAGATCTGAGAGCCGGACCTTGAGATCTGTGAGGGCTTTCAGTTGCGCGCGGCCGTTATCGGCGAGTTCTTTGTTTTCGATGACCGTCAGCAGGAAGTCCGGCGTTGAACTAATAAGGGCAGTGCTGTTGAAGTAACTTCGCTCTTCTTCGACCTTCAGCTTTTGGGAGCCGTTGGCGGGTAGCTTCACTTCAAATCGATACGCGGTCGCGGTGCGCTCGATAGGTTTGGGAGAGAGCACCGCATATTCATTTACACCATCCTGCTGGACGATTAAGGTCTTCTCTTTGGGATCGACGTTCCGGATGGAGTAGGTCCGGGTCTGATGCTCGCTGTAACAGAGCTGCAGGGTGCCGTCTTTGACATGAATCTCGCGAACGTTGCGATGTGAAGTGTCGAAGGCCGTGGTGATGCGAGTGCCGTAGTCCACGGCGTAACCGATCAGGCGCTTGTCGCCCGCTTTCAAAGTTTCAAACAGCGCCTCTCCGGCATAGGCGCCGGATTCATAGACCGTGATTGGTCCACCATCCAAAGTCTTGGAGGTGTTATTCGTTACTTCGGCGGCATTCACCGGATGTTCGCTGTCGTTTGAGGTGTAAATCAGTAGTTTGCGCGCGCCCACTTTGTCCTGCAAGAAGGGGAGCATGGCGGATTGATTCTTCTTGATGGTTACGGAACCGGCGAAGCTGTACTCGAAGAGTTCTCCAAGCGTGGCTCCAGTAGCGCCTTCGACCGAACTGGGCTGGAGCTTGGCGCTTTGCTCGAGTCTGGTGAACTCATTCAGCGGAGCTGGCGCGTCTACAGCTGGGCGTGTGCGGTAAGTACCTCCAGCCGTGCCACTGCCGGACGCTTGGCCGTAACCGTTGCCGCTGCCCGTGCCGAGCACTCCGCCGAGGACACCACCAACGACTCCGCCCGCGTCGAGGCTGCCGCCGTAGACCACCGGCCCGGCCGCGCGGTCTTCGGACAGTTCGGCGACTTGCCGCTGGCCGAAGCGCGGTGTATCAAGCAGGCTGATGAACGAGATAGGCCGTCCGGAAACAACCGAAAGCTTCACCCCATTCCAGTCTTCATCAGTGGTGTTGTCCACAATGGCCCAGCCTTCGAGTATGGAACTGGGATCTTGGAGTGTAAGCCGATATGACGATTTCCAAACGGCGGTGGGACTGATATAGGAGATGCGCAGGTTGCGCTCACCGCGCTGGGCCGAGTCCACGAACACGCTGCGCTTGTCGCGCGATTTCGCTTGGGCGAGCGTCTGTAAGTATTGCTTCAGTTGCTCCTGGAGTCGCGGGTCGGTAAAGCGCAATGAACTGATGGAGTTGAGGTCATAGTTCGCGATGTCGCCTCCGTCGAGCAACAGAGTTAGCTGCTCACGTACGACTCTCTTATCCGTGCCGGCGCCCGTTTCCATTGAACGAGCGCTGAGAATAGCACCGCTGGCCGAGTGTTCCGCGGAGTTGAGTTCAATGCGCGCGCCTTTCAGGTGATCGAGAAAAGTACTGAGAAATTCTTCTTCACCGATCTTGAAAGGGAACTTCTCGAGCCGCTGCTCGACAGTCTCGTTCGAGTCGTAACGGATGCCCGCGACGCGGCCGCCGGAACTATCGGTCACAACCAGCGACTTCAAAACGTCGTTCATGTCAGCGGTCTTGAAATCCAGGCGCGCTTCGTCGCCGTCCGGAACCGTGCCTTGGCGTTCGAAGTAAGCGATTCCATGCTTGTACAAGGTGATTCGTTTTAAGGGATGGTCGGCAGCGGTTGCGGTGCTCGCGATTGCGAGCGTGAGAGATACGGAAACACAACTCATCCGTGGCAGTGCGGTGACCTGCATGCGTGCAACTCCTCTTATGTTTTTGTGCTTAGTTCTGATGCATTAGAAGTCGCCACCTGCGTAGTAAGTTCCCGAAATCTTGATGCGAGTGAGCTTACTCGCGTAAGATGAGAGCGCGCTATGAAATTTTTTCTGGGACTTGTTATTGGCGTGCTGGTGTGGCCTGTATGCGGATGGCTTTACTTTCGGTTTGGATATGCTCCCGTTGCGACCGCTTCCTCACCGATGCCGTTTGAAAAGCAGTTAGCGCATATGGCGCTGAACGCGCGAATCGAGAAAGAGGCACCGAAGAGCGCGCCGATTGCAGCGACAGATGAGAATTACATGGCTGGGGCGCGTGTGTATCGCACGAATTGCGCGATATGCCATGGGCTGCCTGGACAGACGGCGGCTCCCACTTCGAAGGGTATGTTTCCGCGCCCGCCGCAGTTGTTCAAGGGTCATGGCGTGACAGACGATCCGGCGGGAGAAACTTACTGGAAGGTGGCGAATGGCATCCGCCTGACAGGAATGCCGGCCTATACGGGTGCTCTGAACCAGACCGAAACGTGGCAAGTCAGTCTGATGCTCGCGCAAGCTGACAAGCTGCCCGCCGACGCGCGCGCGGTTCTTGCGCAGCCTCTTGACATTCGCTAGCCGGCTCAAAGAACGCCGGAGAAACGATCAGGCAGGAAGTGACCTCCATATAATATGGAGGTCCATGTTGATGAACAAGGAACAGGTTACCGGCAAGCTGGATGATATAAAGGGCAAAGTCAAAGAACAGATTGGCAACGCCACCGGCGATGTGGGTACGCAGGCTGACGGTCTGAAAGACCAGGCTAAGGGCAATCTGAAGCAGGCCTACGGCAATGTAAAAGAAGAAGTTACCAAGAAGCAAGACGAGAACAAATAGGCTTAGAGTGGAGCGTGTCTCACCCTGCTCAGCGGTAAGACACGCTCCGCGTCGTGCAGAAGGTTAGTGGCCCAAGAACTCGCCAATCGGGGCCAGCGGCTCGATATGGTCGCAGAAAATTTTGAACATGGCCAACATCGGTACGGCAAGCAGTGCTCCTGGAATTCCCCACAACCACCCCCAAAAGCTTAATCCTAAGAAGATCACCACTGGGTTCAGGGTTAGCCTACGCCCCATAATCAGCGGGCTCACAAAAGTTCCCATCGTAATGGTCAAGCCCAGAAAAGCGGCGGGGACCAGTAGAGCGTGTCCCAATGAGGAAAAGCTCAGTGTTGCCACCAAGGTGACCAGGACCGCAACGCTCAGGGCACCCACGGTTGGAATGAAGTTGAGCAGTCCTGCGACTGCGCCCCAGAGTGCGGGGTTCGGCATCCCTAACGCCCAGAATATAAGTCCGCTACCGACGCCGATTCCGGCGTTAATAACAGCGATCGTAAGCAGGTACTTGGAGATATTTTCTTCGATCTCGCGAGCAATTTGCACGGCTTTTTTCTTATCAGACAGCGTGGGAAGCACGTGAATCAGCTTGCCCAGGAAGAGGTCGCCGGAAGCTAAGAGAAAGTACAGCAGAACGATCACGACCACGGCGGTGAATACGAGTTTGGATGTACCGCTAAAAAGCGAATCGAGCAGGGATCCGTGTTTGAGTTCCACCGGTTGCGAGCCGTTCTGATCCCCTGACTTTATGCTGGTGAGCTTCTCGAGTTGCTCGCCGACGTTGGAGACTTTTTCGACCGGCTTTCTAAGCGGCTGCATCTTCGCCTGTAATTTTGTTCCAAGCTCGGGGGCCTTCTCGATCCACTCCGCGAGTGGGCCGGAGAGCTTGTAAGCGAGCCCTCCGACAATCGCGAACATGCCGGCGATCACTAGCGCTGAGCTAAGCGCCTCCGGAATTCGGAAGCGTTTGCATGCGCGGACAAGCGGCGCCAGCAGGAAGTTTAAGACCATGGCTAAAACCACGGGGAGAAAGAAATTACGCGCCAGATAAAGCGTATAGAAACACGCCAGGATGAAAAGTCCACTTAGCGCGAGGGAGCGGACGCCGAACGGCCCCTGGAACAGCCGTGCCGTGTCCTCCAAATTAGGCCTTCTGGCTGGGCTGCTGATTTCTGCAGAGGTGGGGTTCGGCAAGATGCTTCTAGGCTACAGGATGTTGACTAATCGGGGTTCGCAGGAGCGGACTCGACAAGCGCTTTCGCGCTTCGTCCGCGAGGACTGTTCTGCCAATTGTCCAGCTCATCAGAGGGCAGCCAACCGGGCAAAGGAATCAGCAGGTAGTCAGCAAGGCTTATGAGAAATGGCTCGTAAGTGGCGCGGAACTCCGCTAACCGGCCTTCTGCTTCCTCTGGATCACTGAACTCGATTCCTGCGTCATGCAACAGGCCCGAGAGGCGCTGGAAGTCGCCGCCAGGAAGTCGATCTAAGGTGTGTGTTGCTGGTGACAACTCGAAAATACGAGACAACTCGACGAGCGCCAGCCGGGAGGTCGCGAATGTCATCTTCGCTGGAAAGGTCTCCACTTCACTCAGCCCGACCAGGCAGAGCGCACACGTGTCCATGATGGCGCCCATCGCAGCCAGCCAGCTCTGGTTGTGATGTTGCGAGCGATAGTAGCCTAACATCGGGTACGACAAATGGCTCTCGACCATTTCAGAAGCCCACTGCTCCCAAGCCTGCAAAAGTTGATAAAGGTACCGGTGACCCTGCCCTTCCAGATGCCGTATCAGCAAAGTGAGCGCTACGGGTGGTGATCCGGCCCGCGCGTCGAGCTGAATGACATGCATTTCACGGCGCGAGAACAGCTGATATAGGACGGGCAGATAGCTGATAACTACGGCGATGAAGCCAAAGCCCGATCCGGCTTCGAAAACCGCTAAGGCCTTCGACCAGGGTGTGTGCGGAATGACATCGCCGTAGCCGAGGGTAAAGA
>CAXUCT010000002.1:0-1425 GCA_964249415.1 uncultured Bryobacteraceae bacterium
TTGCCATCCGCGAGGGCGGCCGCACTGTGGGCGCAGGCACCGTTACAGAGATCGTCACTTAAGGAGAGTTTTATGGCGAGAGAGATTATTCAGTTCCAGTGCAACGAGTGCAAAAATCGGAACTATAGCAAGACCAAAAACAAAAGAACCACGACTGAGCGTCTTGAAATGAAAAAGTTCTGCCCGTATTGCCGTAAGCACCAGGAACATCGCGAGACCAAATAGGCTTTGCGAAAGGCTTCTGCTTCATATTCCGTGGTTTTGCTACGCTGGGTAGTAAGCTCCGGCAGAAGATAGGGGCATAGGCTAACGGTAAACCAGCGGTCTCCAAAACCGCCTTTGGGGGTTCGAATCCCTCTGCCCCTGCCAAGACCCTCCTTAATCGTTGTTGAGGCAAGTTGGAGCCGCGCGTAGAAACTCCGGGGTATTTCGTATGGAATTAAGTAAGGCGGGCGGCTGGCCTCAGCAGACCAAGTCGTACATCGAGGAAGTCAAGGCCGAGATGCGTCGAGTCTCCTGGCCCAGTTGGAACCAGGTCCGGGCCACTACCGGTGTAGTGATTGCAGCTACTTTTCTGTTTGCTCTTTATTTCTTTGTGGTCGACACCGTGGTAAACGCCATCGTGAATCGCATCATCAGTTACTTCACCCATCGGTAAGTCGAGCCCGACTGAGGAAATGGAAATGAGCATGGCCGACGAGAAGTTAGAGAACGAGCAAGCGCTGGACAAGCCGTATGAGGGCGAGGAAGAAGTCTCCTCAACCTTGGCTGATTACGATGGAGACTCTCTGGAAGAGGGCGAGCAATTCAAAGGCGACGAGATCCGAGCGGAAAGCGAAAGCGACGACGGCGTTCATGGTGTAGAGCGCGAGGCCGAAGCAACAGCGTTGCTGGACGAGCCCATCGGCATTCCCAAGAACTGGTACATCATCCATGCCTACTCGGGCTTTGAACAGAAAGTGGCCGAGTCACTCAAAACGCGCGCTCAGGCGTTCGGCTTCGCAGACCGCCTGGGGCAGATTCTCATCCCCACCGAAGAAGTCATCGAACTGCGAAATGGGAAGAAGGTAACTAGTAAGCGTCTGCTTTATCCCGGCTACGTTTTGGTCGAGATGGAGATGGACGACGAGTTATGGCACGCTGTAAAATCTACTCCCCGCGTAACCGGGTTTGTGGGCGGCGGAACTGCTCCTGTCCCGCTCACCGCAGATGAGGTAAACGCAGTACTCTACCGTCAGGCCTCAAGCGCAGAGCGGCCCCGTCCAAAGATGACGTTCGAGAAGAACGAAAATGTCAAGATCGTCGATGGACCCTTCACCAACTTCTCTGGCAAGGTGGACGAGGTGAATTCCGAGCGCAATACCCTGCGTGTCATGGTCACCATTTTTGGACGCTCCACTCCTGTCGAGTTAGACTTTCTGCAAG
>CAXUCT010000002.1:1435-18358 GCA_964249415.1 uncultured Bryobacteraceae bacterium
GTAAACGCTGAGCGGCCCAAGGCAGAAGCAAATTAGGAGTTAGGAAAATGGCAAAAAAAGTCACCGCAGAAGTAAAGTTGCAGATCCCCGCAGGAAAAGCCACCCCGGCACCCCCTGTTGGAACGGCTCTTGGTCCTCAGGGCGTAAATATTATGGAGTTCTGTAAGGCTTTCAATGCAAAGACCTCCGCTAAGGATCAGGAAGGCTTGATTATTCCTGTGGTTATCACGATCTACTCCGACCGGTCGTTTACATTCATTACTAAGACTCCGCCGGTAGCGATCCTTGTCAAACGGGCGGTTAACCTCGCCAAAGGCTCAGCTGAACCCAACAAGATCAAAGTAGGTAAGATCACTACACAGCAGGTGGAAGAGATCGCCAAGATTAAGATGCCCGATCTGAATTGCTTTACGGTGGAAGCAGCGGTCGAGCAGGTCAAAGGCGCATGCCGTAGTATGGGCGTTGACGTAGTCTAAGCAGCTCTAGCTGTTTTCTTATATTGCTCTTCTGACCAGCTTCAAGTAATATGGGGTTACCGGTTAAGCGTGCTATCGCTCATCGGAACCCCTCTTAACGGCCCTGCAGCCTGCTCCTTCCTCCGCTTGTAAGATCTTAGTCCAAGACTTTGACCCTTTTGCTTTCGGCTTAGAATAGTCCTTCTTTGCCGCCATGGTGCCTCGTTGCTCCCCCATGTGATCGTCGTATTTCACGGCGCACATTCACTTAGAGGAGAACTTAACAAATGAAATCTATCAAGACAATCGGTGTATTCGGTGCGTTCGCACTGTCCGCACTTCTGCCGGCTGCTTCCTCCGGCGATTCAATGCGTGTCCACGTTCCATTCTCGTTCGTAGTTGCCGGCCAGCAGTTTGCGCCCGGAGACTACGTCGTCGAGCAGAGCGATAACGGCATCGTCCTGGTTCAAGGTGCTGGAAAGGGCGCCATGGTAATGAGTACGCCGGCGAGTTCAAGCGCTAACGGCGGGTCAAGCTTACGTTTCACCAATAGCGGCCAGCAACTTAATCTTGTGACCGTCCAACACGACGGGGTACAGCCACGCGCTATTCCCGTCCGCGCCGTCGAACAACGCACCGTCACTCTGTCCTCTCGCTAGATCCTTTTAGATCTATCCCAAATAGATCTATCCCGAATTAGATCTATCCCGAATTGCGAGCTTCCGCGCTGGCCCAGTTGCCGGCGCTGGAGTCTCGCTCTGTCCACCCCCGTAAGGCTCTTTGCCTTACAAAGAACTTACCCCTTCCTGCGATATACTCGTTTTCATATGGCGTTCGCGCAACGCGCACGTATCGCTGACGAGCCCGTTCCAATCGGACGCCGTGCTGCTGATAATCTGCGTTTCATTCGCGACACCATGGAACGCGCTGCGTCCTTCACAGCTGTCCCGGGTTGGGGTGGTGTTCTGATCGGCGTCACAGCGCTTATAGCAGGATCTCTTTGTTTTGGTCGACCCGCCCGGCAGCAGTTCTCTATCTGGGTGGCAGAAGGAATTTTGGCGCTTGCCGTTGGATTCGTCGCAGTCGGTTTGAAATCCAAGCGCTTAGCTCTTGCGCCCGGATCGCGCGCCGCCCGCCGTGCTCTTCTTAGTTTTATGCCACCCCTCGTCGCCGGTGCAGTTCTGAGCGTCGTGCTCTACCATGCCGGTTTGCTCGGCATCCTTCCGGGGCTGTGGCTTATGTTGTACGGAGCTGCGGTGGTAACTGGTGGCGCATTCTCGGTCCGCATCGTTCCTGTGATGGGCCTGTGCTTCATGCTTGTCGGCTTAGCGGCTTCACTCGCGCCGGAGTCGTTGGGAAATGTTTTCCTCATGCTGGGATTCGGAACGCTTCACATAGTGTTCGGCGTCGTAATCGCAAGGAGGTACGGTGGCTAGACCAGCAATGGCGCGTGCTGTGGATGTTCCCGCAAAAGTCCGTCCCGCTAAAGCGGCAAAACTGCCGAATCAGCAGGAGACGGTTGAGAATGCTCTTCCGAATCTGAATCGCATCATTCACGAGCGCTTACGGCTTGGCATCGTCAGCGCATTGGCCGTGAACGAATCGCTTACGTTCAATGAACTTAAGAAGCTGCTTCAGACCACCGACGGAAATCTCAGCGTCCACGCCCGGCGCCTGGAAGAAGCGGCGTACGTCGAGTGCACCAAGAGCTTCGAGGGCCGCATGCCCCGCACCGAATACCGCCTCACCGTGGCCGGACGCAAAGCTTTCGAACGTTACCTCGATCACATGGAAGCTCTGATTCAAGCGATGCGTGAGCATTAGAACGTGGGCATGAAGCGTCGTCATATGCTGGCCGGTCTCGCGGCAGCCCCTTTCATGAACCTCGAAACGCAAGCGGCAAACTCGTCCAGTACGTTCTTGGAGATAACTACCTGGCGTTTGCATAACACCGACGAGGACCAATCCTCTCGAATGGCCGATTACCTGGGCAGCGGGCTCTCCCCAGCGCTTTCCCGAGCCGGCGCCAAGCTCGCAGGAGCTTTCTCGAACGTCATTGGCCAGGATGGCCCTTACTATGTGACGCTCACTCAGTATGCGTCTCTGGCCGGCATGCAGGAGTGCCTGACCACGTTGAGAACCGATGCGGCCTATCAACGAGAGCTTGCCAAATTAGATTCCGGTTCCGGATTGCCGTTCGTGCGCGCCGAGAGTAGCTTGCTGCGGAGCTTCGATGGCATGCCACAGCATGACATCCGGGTCGATGGAGAGAAACACCCGCCCCGCATCTTTGAATGGCGCATCTACGAGTCGCAGACGTTCGCCACGCTGGCGCGAAAAGTCGGCATGTTTAACGGTGGCGAGATGCAGATCTTTGAGAGGTTGGGAATGCGTCCAGTCTTCTTCGGCGAGACGATTGTAGGGCCCAGGCAGCCGAACCTGATGTATATGCTTTCCTACGAAGACATGGCTGCTCGCGATCGTCTGTGGCACGATTTCCTAGCAGATCCGGACTGGAAAAAGTTGAGCTCCGAGCCACAGCTCAAAGATGCCAAGATTGTTGCCAATATCAGCAATGTCATCCTACGTCCATTGACGTTTTCAGCAATCCGTTAATCGTAGAATCCTACTCTTCGTGTTATGGTAGGAAAGGTTTCAAGCCAACTTGGGAGGTGAGGGCGGCAGTTCCTGCCCGAGCCGTTTGGACCAGTTACATTATGAGTCAAAAGCCTGGTAAAAAGTATCAGGCCGCAGCAAAGCAGGTAGAGCCAAAACCCTACCAGCTTGCTGAGGCCGTCAGCCTCGTTCAAAGGATCAAGTTTACAAAGTTTGACGAGACAGTTGAGGTCCACATGCGCCTAGGCGTGGATCCGAAACACGCGGATCAGATGGTGCGTGGAACAGTCGTGCTCCCCAATGGTTTAGGAAAGTCGAAGCGCGTCCTAGTCATCGCCTCCGGAGACAAGCTTCGAGAAGCGCAAGAAGCGGGCGCCGATTTTGTGGGTGGCGATGAAATCGTAAATCGCATTCAGAACGAGAACTGGATCGATTACGATGCCGTCATCTCGACTCCCGACATGATGCGATCAGTTGGACGTCTCGGCAAAGTGCTGGGTCCTCGAGGTCTCATGCCAAACCCGAAGACCGGCACGGTCACCACGGATGTTCGCAATGCTGTCCAGGAAATCAAAGCGGGTAAAGTCGAATTTCGCGTAGACAAAACCGGCGTTATTCATGCGCCCGTCGGCAAGGTCAGCTTCGAAACGGGAAAGCTACTGGATAACGCCAGCAGCCTGATCCAGGCAGTAGTGAAAGCTAAGCCATCGGCCTCGAAAGGTAAATACGTCAAGAGCGCCACGCTGTGCTCCACAATGGGCCCAGGTGTGCACTTAGATGTCACGCCCTTCAACGCGAAAACGGTCTAGGGAATGGCTTCAGACGAGGGAGATAGCGCTGCATGAAGGATAAAGACGAAAAGAAGAAAGATCTCGAGGATCTCAAGAAGGCGATCGAAGGAAATAATAATATCTTCGTCACCGGCTACGAGAGGCTGACTGTTAAGCAGGACCACGAACTGCGAAAGACCGTCCGGGACGCCGGCGGAGAGTATCGAGTGGTCAAGAATAACTTGGCCGCAAAGGCTGCTGAGGGTAGCTCAGCGGATGATTTGCTCGGCGATCTAAAGGGTATGACGTCACTCGCCTATACGTCGAAAGATCCTGTAGCGCTTGCCAAGGCTCTGACCAAGTACGCCAAGGACAACGCAGCGTTTACGTTCAAGGCCGGTCTGGTGGAAGGTCGCGTGATCGACATCAAAGCGATCAATGACTTGGCATCCATGCCGCCGAAGGAAGAGATTTACGCGAAGCTCCTTTTTCTGATCAACGCTACGGCCACGCGCCTGGTCAGCTCCGTCAACGGCGTGGGCCGCAATCTCGCCGTAGTGCTGGAGCAAGCAGCGAAAGAAAACAAGTTTAAGGAATAGGTTGCTGTCGTCGAGAGTTTGTCAGTGACAGATTTGGCGGAAGCTACGCCAAGAACAGATCTAGATTGTTAAGGGAAGAAGGAAAGAACAATGGCGGACATCAACGCAATTTCAGAACAGATTCAGGGTTTGACACTCCTGGAGGCCTCTCAGCTCGTAAAGTTGCTGGAAGAGAAGCTCGGCGTCTCCGCCGCGGCAGCCTCGGTCGCAGTAGCGGCCCCGGGCGCGGGCGGCGGGGCGGCGGCAGCTGCTCCGGTTGAAGAGAAGACCGAGTTTACGATCGTTTTGACAGCTGCCGGTGCTAACAAAATTAATGTCATTAAGGCAGTACGTGAAGTAACCAGCCTGGGCCTGAAGGAAGCTAAGGATCTGGTAGACGGTGCGCCGAAGCCGATCAAAGAAGGCGTTAACAAAGACGAAGCCGAGACAATCCGCAAAAAGTTTACTGACGCGGGCGCTACAGTCGAAGTTAAATAGGCGTTTGATACAGTTGCCCCAAGTAGGGCAATGTGATAAGTTTAAAGGCCGGTCGTGTGGTTGCGGATTCGACTGGCCCTTAGCTTTGTGCTATTCTAAAGTAAACGTCAGCCGGGACCGTTCAGTATCCAATTTGCGGGTTCAGGTTTTTAGAAGTTCTCCGCGGCCCTTGGTGGGTTCAGCGGAGCTTTAGCATGCGCAAATCTAGATTCTGGCTCACTCCTCTTCTCCGACAAGGTGCCCATTTCGCTGGACGGCGTCCAGCCTTTACTCATTCGTTATCGTCAGCTACGATCTTTCTCAACAGTTTTTCTCGCGCGGTTCGTCTCGTGAGTGCCGCGCACGCATCTGCGGGTGAATCGCCTGATTCGCCGCTGATGGCTGCAGCCGTTTAGGCTGCGTCCGGCTTTATATGACGATTTGCTCATGTCGTCTTTGTGATTGTTTTCCTAAAAGGACAAGCGTAGATGCCCAACGTTGCAAACGGTTCTCTCCGTGAGAGAGTTGATTTTTCGAAGATCAAAACTTCGATTCCTATTCCCAATCTCATTGAAGTGCAAAAACGCTCGTATGAGCGCTTCCTGCAGATGGACCTGCTTCCCAAGGAACGCGAAGATGCAGGCCTTCAGAGCGTATTTAGCTCCGTGTTCCCCATTTCCGATTTCCGCGGACTGAGCCAGCTCGAGTTCGTCGATTATTCAATCGGTAATTGGGAGTGCAAGTGCGGAAACTTAAAGGGTTTGCATCACCTGCGGACCATCTGCCGTAACCCGAACTGCGGCGCCGAGATTCGTACCGATCCCTTCCACGCAGGCGACGTATTATGTCACCGCTGCGGCACCTTTAACAAGAACATCGTCACCTTCTGCAACCGTTGCGGCGATCCAGTCGCTCTGCAGCTCAAATACGACGTTCCCGAATGCGAAGAGCGCGGCATGACATACGCGGCGCCTCTTAAAGTCACCATCCGCCTTACCGTTTACGATAAAGACCCGGACACTGGAACTAAAACCGTTCGCGACATCAAGGAGCAGGAAGTCTTCTTCGGCGAAATCCCGCTGATGACGGACAACGGCACCTTCATCATCAATGGAACCGAGCGCGTCATCGTTTCTCAGTTGCACCGTTCGCCCGGCGTGTTCTTTGAGCGTGTCCAGGTGCAGGGCTATTTCCTCGGCAAAATTATCCCATATCGCGGCAGTTGGGTTGAGTTCGAATACGACAACAAGAACCTGCTCTACGTCCGCATCGATCGCAAGCGTAAATTCTACGGAACCGTGTTCCTCCGCGCCTTGGGTTTGAAAACCGACTCCGACATTATTCGGGCGTTCTACAAGCTCTCCACCATCTCTCTCAAAGACAGCAAGCTGTTGTGGACCGTGAATAACAGCCTGGTTGGAATGAAGCTGTCGCATGCCATTAACGGAAAGAATGGCGAGCAGGTTGTGCCGCAAGGCCGTAAGATCACCAACTCGGTCTTTCGCGAGATCCAGAAGGCTAAGGTTGAACAGGTGGAAGTAGCCTCGAACGATCTTGAAGGCGCTTATGTGGCTGCTGACGTGATCGACATGTCTACCGGTGAAGTGCTTGTCGAAGCCAATCACGAATTAACATCCACCACGATCGGCAAATTGGCCGAGGCCGGTATAGAAACTTTCGAGGTATTCTTTCCGGATCGCGACGAGGCCGGAAACGTCGTCTCCGCCACCCTGCGCAAGGACGCTGTCAAAAGCCAGAACGACGCGCTGCTGGAAATCTATCGCAAGTTGCGTCCCGGCGACCCGCCCACTCTCGACACCGCCACGCAACTGTTTCAGGGCATGTTCTTCGACGCCCGCAAGTACGATTTCTCGCGTGTCGGCCGCATGAAGTTCAACATCAAGCTGTACGACAAGGCGGATGCCACTCCGCTCGACAAACGTACACTCGATCAGAAAGACTTCACTGACACGATTCTTTATCTGCTGAAGCTTCGCAGAGGCCTGGGTACCGTCGACGACATTGACCATCTGGGCAATCGTCGCGTCCGCGCGGTCGGCGAGCTCCTCGAAAATCAATTCCGTATCGGACTCGTGCGCATGGAGCGCGCCATCAAGGAGAAGATGTCGGTTTACCAGGAAATGTCCACGGCCATGCCGCACGACCTGGTGAATGCAAAGCCTGTCATGGCGGCTATCCGCGAATTCTTCGGATCAAGCCAGCTCTCGCAGTTCATGGATCAGACCAACCCGCTGTCGGAGATTACACACAAACGTCGTCTTTCGGCGCTTGGACCGGGCGGTCTCTCGCGTGAGCGCGCCGGATTCGAAGTCCGTGACGTGCACCCTACCCACTATGGGCGCATCTGTCCGATTGAAACGCCGGAAGGCCCGAACATCGGTCTCATTTCATCGCTCTCCTGCTTTGCCCGTATTAATGAATACGGCTTTATCGAGAGCCCTTATCGCCGTGTACGCGAAGGCGTGCTGGTGGATGAGGTCCGCATTCTGAACCCTGGCGACACGGAATTCAAAGTCAACCAGGTGATTGGGCGCGAAGAAGTGGACGGCGCCAACTCGGCTGTTGCCGGCAAAAAGCAGCACGCCGAGTTCGAGGCGCACTCCGATTACCTGTCGGCTTGGGAAGAGGACAAGTACATCATTGCCCAGGCAAACGTCAGGATTGACGACAACGGCCGCATCATCGAAGACCTGGTGAACGCCCGGCAAGCGGGCAACTTCGTCCTAAAGCATCGCGACGAAATCGAGTACATGGATGTCAGCCCGAAGCAGCTCGTCTCAGTGGCTGCTAGTCTCATTCCCTTCCTTGAGAATGACGACGCGAACCGCGCGCTGATGGGTTCGAACATGCAACGGCAGGCAGTTCCGCTGTTGCGTGCCGAAGCGCCTTATGTCGGTACAGGCATGGAGCGCGTCACAGCTCGTGATTCCGGCGCGGTGATCATCTGTAAGCGTTCCGGCGTGGTCGACTCGGTGGATAGCGAACGCGTCATCGTGCGCGTTGAAGGCGGCGCGCATGAGGGGCAGATGTCCCGCGAAGTGGGCGCTGATATCTACCAGCTCACCAAGTTCAAGCGCTCTAACCAAAACACCTGCATCAGCCAGAAGCCCATCGTGTTCCAAGGGCAGAAGGTGAAGAAAGGCGACGTTCTCGCCGACGGTCCCTGCACCGAAGCCGGCGAACTCGCTCTGGGCCGCAACGTTCTAGTAGCGTTCATGCCATGGCGCGGCTATAACTTCGAAGACGCCATCGTGGTCAGCGAAAAGCTGGTCAAGGACGATTATTACACCTCCATCCACATTGAAGAGTTTGAGATCGAGGCCCGCGACACTAAGTTGGGTCCGGAGGAGATTACTCGCGATATTCCAAACATCGCCGAGTCTTTCCTGCGCAACCTGGATGAAAGCGGCATTATTCGCGTGGGCGCCACTGTCAAGCCCGGCGATATTCTGGTCGGCAAGGTAACGCCAAAGGGCGAGACGCAGCTCACTCCCGAAGAGAAACTGCTGCGCGCCATCTTCGGTGAAAAGGCCGGCGACGTGAAGGATGCATCGCTCTACTGCCCCCCCGGCATCGAAGGCACCATTGTAGATTGCAAGGTGTTCTCGCGCAAGGGTGCAGAGCTGGATGAGCGGTCGAAGCAAATTCTTCAGCTGCAGGAAGAGCGCCTGCATCGCAACCTCGAAGACGAAAAACGAATCCTGAGCGACGAGCGCGCCAAGCGCCTGGAACAACTGCTCACGGGCAAAGAGCTGCAGGCCGACCTGCACGACGAAAAGACCAATAAAAAGCTGCTTTCGAAGGACACTCCGCTCACGCGCGATGTACTCGAAAAGCTGCGCGCTCGTGATCTGAAGCGCATGCGGCTGAACACCAAGGATGTTCGCCTCAATGAGCAGATCGACGAGATCGAAGAGATGACCTCGCGTCAGATCGCGGTTCTCGAAAAGATCACCGAAGAGAAGATCGCGAAGCTGCGCAAAGGCGATGAGCTGCCCCCGGGCGTAATCAAGCTTGTTAAGGCGTATATCGCCATGAAGCGTAAGCTATCCGTCGGCGACAAGATGGCTGGACGGCACGGGAATAAAGGCGTTATCGCTCGCATCGTCCCCGAAGAAGATATGCCGTACATGCCGGATGGCACTCCGGTGGAGATCGTTCTTAACCCGTTGGGCGTGCCGTCCCGTATGAACGTCGGTCAAATTCTCGAAACCCACCTTGGTTGGGCGGCTGAGAAGCTGGGCCTGCATTTTGCCACGCCGGTATTTGATGGCGCCGCGGAACGGGACATCAAGGACCGGCTGACCGAAGCCGGCCTGCCCACCTCCGGCAAGATCGAGCTCTACGACGGCATGACTGGTCAGATGTTTGAACAGCCGGTTACCGTGGGCTACATCTACATGCTCAAGCTGAGCCACTTAGTGGATGACAAGATCCACGCTCGATCGATTGGGCCGTATTCACTCATCACTCAGCAGCCCTTGGGTGGAAAGGCGCAGTTCGGGGGTCAGCGCTTTGGTGAAATGGAAGTCTGGGCGCTCGAAGCGTACGGCGCTGCCTATATTCTGCAGGAGCTGCTCACCGCTAAGTCGGACGATGTCTATGGGCGCGCCAAAATCTATGAGGCGATTGTAAAGGGCGAAGCGGCAGCCGAGCCCGGAGTGCCTGAGTCATTTAACGTGTTGATCCGCGAGTTGCAGAGTCTCTGCCTCGACGTGGAACTGATGAAGAAGCCGCGCGAGATGCAGGACTTGGCTCACGCTGCGGATTAGCCGGACAGTGCAGTGAGCGGGAATCGAAAGATTCCCGCTCACTGCGCCGTTAGAGGGAATTGTTGCGGACGAGGCGTCCAGCCCCACGTCTTGTTCGCGAATATTTTAAACGGGCCCTTGCTTAAAAGGTATTTAAGGACAATTCATGTATCGTTCCTCTCCGTACGATAGAGCCAATCTCATTGCCGACTTCGACTCCATTCGCATCAGCCTGGCTTCTCCGGAAAAGATCCGCAGCTGGTCTCATGGAGAAGTAACTAAGCCGGAAACTATCAATTACCGTACGTTCAAGCCGGAGCGTGACGGACTCTTCTGCGCCCGAATCTTTGGTCCCGTCGCTGATTGGGAATGCCTCTGCGGTAAGTACAAGCGCATGAAGCATCGTGGTGTTATCTGCGATAAGTGCGGCGTGGAAGTGACACTTTCGCGTGTTCGGCGTGAGCGCTTGGGCCACATTGAGCTGGCGAGTGCTTCTTCTCACGTCTGGTTCTTTAAAGGGCTGCCCAGCCGCATCGGCTACTTGCTCGATATTACGCTGCGTGAGCTCGAGCGCGTGCTCTATTACGAAGCCTTCGTCATCATTGATCCGGGCGAGGCCACCGGTCTCAACATGGGCGAAGTGATCAGCGACGAACGCAAGCGCCAGCTGGATCAGGAGTTTCCGGGCAAATTCGTTGCCATGATGGGCGCTGAAGGCGTCAAGGAACTGCTGCGCAAAATCGACATCGAAGCGCTGAGCCAAGAGATCCGCGAAAAGATGAAGACGGAAACTTCGGCGCAGAAGAAGCTGAAGTACGCCAAGCGACTTCGCGTCGTCGAGAGTTTCCGCAAGTCTGGTAACAAACCCGAATGGATGATCCTCGATGTCATCCCGGTCATTCCGCCGGAGTTGCGTCCGCTTGTACCTCTGGACGGTGGCCGTTTTGCAACGTCGGATCTGAATGATCTTTATCGTCGCGTCATCAACCGCAACAACCGGCTGAAAAAGCTGATGGAATTGCATGCTCCCGACGTCATTGTTCGCAATGAGAAGCGCATGCTGCAGGAAGCAGTAGACGCCTTATTCGACAACGGACGACGTGGTCGCGTCCTGCGTGGCGCCAATAACCGTCCGCTCAAGTCGCTCTCCGACACGCTGAAAGGCAAGCAGGGCCGGTTCCGCCAAAACCTGCTGGGCAAGCGTGTTGACTACTCTGGCCGTTCGGTGATTGTGGTCGGTCCAGAGCTGAAGTTAAATCAATGCGGTCTGCCGAAGAAAATGGCTCTGGAGTTATTCAAGCCGTTTATCTACCATCGCCTGGAACAGCGCGGCCATTGCACCACCATCAAGCAAGCCAAGGAACTCGTCGAGCAGCAGGATCCCGTGGTTTGGGACATCTTGGAAGAAGTTATCAAGGACCATCCCATTCTTCTGAATCGAGCTCCCACTCTTCACCGCTTAGGCATTCAAGCGTTCGAGCCGGTACTGGTGGAAGGTAAAGCCATCAAGCTGCATCCGCTGACTTGTACAGCCTTCAACGCCGATTTCGACGGCGACCAGATGGCTGTTCACATCCCGCTATCGCCTGAGGCGCAGATCGAAGCGTCAACGCTGATGCTGGCCTCGAATAACATTCTTTCGCCCGCACACGGTGCGCCTATCGCCATTCCGACTCAGGACATGGTGCTTGGTCTCTATTATTTGACCAAGATGCGCCCCAACTCAAAGGGCTCCGGCCGTACCTTTGCATCCATCGATGACGTTCTGATCGCGCTCGAAATGGGCGAGGTTGAAACGCTCACTGCCATCAAGCTTCGTCACACCGGCAAAGTGATCGACCTGACCAAGGCATTCGATAACCAGAACCTTCTCCATACCGAGCCTATCGAGTTCAACAAGCAGTACATGGACACTACCGTTGGCCGCGTCATCTTGAATGACGTTCTTCCCAAGGAGATGCCGTACATCAACGGACTTCTGAAGAAAAAAGGCATGGCCCAAATGGTCCAGTATTGCTACCTGAAGTTCGGCCGGCCTATCACTGTCCAAATGCTTGATGAGGTCAAGAAGCTTGGCTTCCTTTATGCTACCCGCGCCGGCATCTCCATCGGCATCGACGACATGGTTGTTCCTGAAGAAAAGGCGGGCTTGGTCCACGAAGCCGAGAGGCAGGTGGTTGAGGTTCAGCAGCAGTACCAGGAAGGCGCCATCACGCAGTCGGAGCGCTACAACAAGATCATTGAAATCTGGTCGAAGGTCACCGAAACGGTGTCTGAGAAGATGTTCAAGAACATGGAAGAGGACGATCGCACGGGTCGTATTCTCAACCCCATTTACATCATGGCTGACTCGGGCGCTCGCGGTTCGAAGCAGCAGATTCGTCAGCTCTCCGGTATGCGCGGTTTGATGGCCAAGCCCTCGGGCGAGATCATTGAGCAGCCGATTACCGCGAATTTCCGCGAAGGCCTGGACGTGCTGCAGTACTTCATCTCTACGCACGGTGCACGCAAAGGGCTGGCAGATACAGCTCTCAAAACAGCGGATTCCGGCTACCTGACACGCAGGCTCTGCGATGTGGCGCAGGACGTCATCATTACTGAGGACGATTGCGGCACGACAGACGGCATTTATGTCGAACCGATCATCGAGTCGGGCGAAATCATCGAGCCTTTGCGCGACCGTATCGTGGGCCGCGTGGCGCTTGAAGATCAACGCGACTACGAAAACAACGTGATTGTGGAAGTAAACCAGGAGATCACGGAAGAGTTGGCCAGTGCCATCCAGGCGGCAGGTATTGAACGCGTCAAGATTCATTCCGTACTGACGTGTGAATCGAAGCGCGGCGTTTGCCGGCTTTGCTATGGGCGCAATCTCGCTACCGGCCGCATGGTCGAGCGCGGCGAAGCTGTCGGTATCATTTCGGCTCAATCGATCGGTGAGCCCGGCACGCAGCTGACGATGCGTACGTTCCACATCGGTGGCGCGGCCACTCGTATCAGCGAACAATCGACGCAAGACGCAAAGAGCGATGGGTTCGTCCGGTTCAATAACGTCAATACCGTCCGCAACAATAAGGGCGAATTGATCGCGATGAATCGCAACGGCATCCTGATTATCGTCGACGACAAGCAGCGCGAGCGGGAACGCTACCCCGTCGTGTACGGCGCCAAAATCAATGTCGATGATGGCGCTCCTGTCAAGGCGAATCAGATCCTGCTTGAATGGGATCCGTACACCTTCTCGATCCTCACTGAGGTGAGCGGCGCCGTTCACTTCAAGGATCTGATCGATGCCGTAACTACTCAGGAGCAGGTGGATGAGATCACGGGCAACATGCAGGTAGTTGTGATCGATTCTACCGACGAGAAGCGCTTCCCGACCGTGATTATGCGGCCGGAAGGCGGAGGGCGTTCTGAAGAGAAGCGCTACCTGATGCCGACTCATGCTCACTTAATGGTGGCGGACGGCGAACAACTCCACGCTGGCGACGTGATCGCAAAGATTCCGCGCGCCACTACCAAGACCAAGGACATAACCGGCGGTCTGCCGCGTGTCGTCGAGCTGTTCGAGGCTCGCAAGCCACGCGAAACCGCCATCATCGCCGAGATCAACGGCACCGTGAAGTATGGCGAAGTCAGCAAGGGTATGCGTAAGTTGTATATCACTGGTGATGACGGCGTGCAAAAGGAATACGCCATTCCTCGTGGTGTCCACATCAACGTGCAGGAAGGCGAGCGCGTGCGCTCGGGCGACCCCCTTATGGATGGTCCGCGCAATCCACACGACATCCTCGCCGTACTCGGTGAAAAGGAACTGCAGAAATACCTGGTGAACGAAATCCAGGAAGTCTACCGCTTGCAGGGCGTGAACATTAACGACAAGCACCTTGAGGTGATCTCTCGCCAGATGATGCGTTGGATCCGAATTGAGGAGATTGGCGATACGGAATTCCTGCCTGAAGAAGTAGTAGATAAGTTCAGGTTCCGGGAAGAGAACAGTCGTGTGGTCGAAGCAGGCGGCCGTCCAGCCTCTGGCAAGCCGATTCTGCTAGGCATCACCAAAGCCTCTCTCTCCACCGACTCCTTCATTTCGGCCGCGAGTTTCCAGGAGACAACGCGCGTGCTCACCGAAGCCGCTATCAACGGCAAGGTGGATTACCTGCGTGGCCTCAAGGAGAACGTCATCATGGGCCGCTTGATTCCAGCCGGAACCGGCATGGAATACTATCGCCGCGTGAAGATTGCGGGCGAGGACGTAGTCGAAGAGGAGCCGCTGCCCGAGCAGGAGATCTCGCTGGGAGATGGCTTGCAAGACTACTCCGACGAGACGCCAGGCATCTACACCGGCGGTCTTTCCGACGACTTGGCCGCCGAAGAAGCTCTCGGCGCGGCAACAGTCGAAGAAGTATAACTCGCTTACACCTAACCGGCAAAGGGGCGTCTCCGAAAGGAGCCGCCCTTTTCTTTGTCTACCTTATATACTCAGCATCAATGAATACCGATCATTACAAACAACTGCTACTCGCGAAACAGCAGGACCTTCTCGACTCGATCAAAATGCATGAAGACGATGCGCGCGATTCACGAACGGCCGACGTGGAAGATGAAATGGATCGTGTCATCTCCGCAGAAGGGCAAGCTGCCGGCTTTCAGGAAGCGACGCTAGCTTCACAAACTCTTTCGCTCGTTCGTGAAGCTTTGGAGCGAATTGAAAACGGAACCTACGGTGTCAGTTTGGAGTCCGGCGAGCCGATAGAACCGGCTCGCCTGGAAGCAGCACCATGGGCGAAGTATTCCGTGAAAGAGCAGGAAAAATTCGACCGCGACGCTAAGAATTCCCAGCAGCTGGATTCTATCTCGTAGTCATAAGCCAAGGCGATAATGGTGTGTAGCCCACCTATTCATGCGCCTCGCTTCCCCTGGCCTTTTCTCCTGGTTTGAGAAGAGCGCCGTCCTTGTAACGCCCTCGCGAATGTTGGCCGGTATTGCCGGTCAACAGTTCACCGATTGCCAACGTCAGCTCAAAATCGAGAGTTGGCAACGGCCTTCGGTCTATCATGCCGACGCATGGCTTAGCGCTTGTTGGCAACAGGCCCGCTATAGCGGAACAGACGTACCGGCGCTGCTGTCCCCCGTCCAGGAACGTCTCGTTTGGCAGGAAATTATCGAGCGCGAAGAGCCCAACCTTTTCGACGTGGGAAGCACGGCGCGTCTCGCAAGCCGGGCGGCCCGGCTTATGAGTGAGTGGCAAATTCCTCCCGGCGGAGATCTCTGGAGCGATCATCAAGACGCACAGCATTTCGAACGCTGGCATAACCGCTTCCGTCACCAATGCCGCGAAGAAGGTTGGATCACCCGTTCAGATATTTGGCGCTTGCTCCCTAGCTGGTTCAACGACGGATTGTGCGAGCGTCAACTGACGGTGTTCTTAGCCTTTGATGCGTTAAGTCCTGCCCTGGAGCAGGTGAAGCAAGCCTTAAAACAGTACGGCAGAGTCGAGCCACTCGCGACTGATCGTTCGCCAATGCGCGCTGCTGTCCAACAGTGTGGCGCCTTCGCCAATGAGATCGAACAGGCGGCGCGTTGGGCACGCGCGGCGTTTGAGCAGGATCCTCGCCAGTCACTTGGCGTCCTCGTGCCCGATCTTGGCGCTCACAGGTCGTTAGTGGAGCGCGCATTCCAGCAAGTCTTCTACCCCTCCGCAGCCCTGCGCTTCATCCGTGAGCCTCAAGCCATCAATCAGGACTCCTGGGCAGATTCGGCCTTTCATGTAAGCGTCGCGCAGCCTCTCAACGAACATCCGATTATCGCGAATGCCTTGCTGCTCCTGGAATTGGCCCACCCTCGCATTGCGATGTCCGACGCTGGTGCCGTTCTTCGCTCGCCCTACATCGTGGGGGCTGCCGCGGAGAGAAGTGCAAGAGCAACCGCGGATCTCCTGCTCAGAAAGCGGCGCGATATAGATGTTACCTTGCGCGACATCGAAAATAGCGCGGGCAATTGTGCTCTGCTCAGACCTGTTTTTGCGCAACTCCGAAAACTTGTAATCGCCGCATCTCACCATCATCTTGATCTTCCCGCCTGGAGCGAGTTCATCAGGGATCTTCTGGAAGCGATGGGTTGGCCCGGCACTGGCCTCACTATCCAGGATCTGGATCTGGTGGAGCGTTGGAAGAACGCCGTCTCCACTTTGGCCAGCCTCGGCTTAGTATCAAAGCCGGTCTCTTATGATGCCGCCCTCGCGCGGCTACGCGGCTTGCTGTCCACGGACGGAAGCGAGCGCGGGGATTGGTCCTCCCCTGTTCAAATCATCGATGCTGCCGATGCCGGCGGCATCGAGTTCGATTGTGCTTTCCTGACCGGTCTCTCCGATGAGAATTGGCCGCCTCCCATAAACTCATCTGCTCTCGTTCCGCTAAAGGTGCAGCGTGCTCACGGGGTACCCGGCAGTTCGCGTCAAAGCATCTACGCGTTGCGTGAACGGATGACGGCCTCGCTCTTCCAGGTAGCGCCTTCCCTGGCCGCAAGCTTCTCCGGCCGGCTCTCTCCACTAGCGGAAAAATACGTTCAACGAGAGACAGCAACAATTCAAACTTGGTCCGGCAGACTGCCCATCCAATCTTATGTTCCGGTTGCCTTGGACGAACGGGACGATAGTTTGGGGCCGCGGTTTGAATCTGTTGAACCGATTCGCGGCGGAACAGGCATCGTGAAATCGCAAAGCTTGTGTCCCTTTCGCGCCTTCGCGGAATATCGCCTGCGCTCCCAGCTTCCCGAAGAGGCCTGCTTTGGATTTGACAGCCGGGATCGCGGGGGCTTCCTACACGAAGCTCTTCAAGCTTTTTGGGATTTTCTTAAAACGCAGGATCGCTTACGATCCACTTCAAATGAAGATCTGCGGACCATTGTTCGTGAAGCTGCCCTTCAGGCCGTCAGGGACGATGCTTCAAGTCCATTTCACCAACTCACCAGTAAAGCCGAGCGTGAACGGCTGGAGAACCTGATTCTTCAATGGCTCGAGATTGAACGCTCGCGCAACCAACCGTTCACCGTCGAAACGGTCGAGCAGGAGCAGTTCTATGAAATCCCTGGTTTGCGATTACGTCTTCGAGTCGATCGGATCGACCGCTTGCATGATGGCACTGTTGTTCTAAACGATTACAAGAGCGGCAAGCAAACGGTGTCGAAGCTGGAAGGAGAGCGTCCGGCTGAACACCAACTGCTGGTCTATGCGGCGGCACTGGACGCGCCCGTC
>CAXUCT010000002.1:18368-21372 GCA_964249415.1 uncultured Bryobacteraceae bacterium
ATGTGGAGCAAATTGCACGTGGCTTTGTAGAGGGTGACGCCGTGGTCGACCCCATCAAAGGTGCGTGCGATTACTGCGGTCAAAAGCCTTTTTGCAGAATACGCGAAAGGCCGGCGCCGGCCGGAGAGAGTGAAATTGACGCGCAATAAGCAGCGGCCGGCTGACCATGCCGAACGGGAAGAAGCGCTTCAACCTGACCGCTCCTTTATAGTGCAAGCGCCAGCGGGCTCCGGCAAGACAGGACTTTTGGTGCAGCGTTTTCTCCGCCTGCTCAGTACGGTTGAGCGGCCGGAATCGGTAGTGGCAATGACGTTCACCAGGAAAGCGGCGTCCGAAATGAAGGCGCGTGTTGAGCAGGCGCTGCGGCAGGCGAATGAGAACGCTGAGGTGACCGAGCCCTACGAACGACGCACCCGAGAGCTCGCCGTAGCCGCACTTGAAAATTCCAGTAAGCACGAGTGGCATTTGCTTAGCGACACGAGTCGCCTTCAGATTCAAACCATTGATTCCCTGTGCGCGATGCTTACGCGGCAGATGCCGGTAGTCTCCGAGTTTGGCGGAACTCGGGACGTTGTGGAGGACGCTCGCGAGCTGTACCGGCTAGCCGCACGCCGGATGATTCGCGATCTGGCGGAAGGTGATGCGGCTAAGCGGGCGCTCTTTCATCGTCTCTCACTGCACTTCGACAACGACATCGCCGCGGTTGAGAATCAAATCGCGCGCATGCTGCAAAAGCGCGATCAGTGGCGCTTTCTTGACGAGGCGTATGATCACCCGCTGATCGACGATTTCTGCCAGGTTCTGCACCTCGCCTACGAAGCTCTGCGAGACGCTTTCCGCGAACGATCCGCCGTCGACTTCACGGAAGTGACACGCGCCGCGATCCGCGCACTCGGCACGCCGGATCAGCCCAGCGATCTCCTCTATGCGCTCGATTACCGCATCGAGCATCTTCTGGTTGACGAGTTCCAGGACACCTCCCGCGCTCAATACGATCTCGTCAACGCCCTCACCGCCCAATGGTCTGAAGGTGACGGTCACACGCTATTTGTGGTAGGCGACCCCATACAGAGCATCTATCGCTTTCGCGAAGCGGAGGTGTCTCTATTTCTGGAAGCTTGGGATCAGCAGCAGCTCGGAAGCGTGCGATTGCAACCGCTACGCCTCCGAACGAATTTCCGATCAACCCCTGAAATTGTGAACTGGACGCAAGCTGCTCTTTCGCCCGTCATGTCGGAGGACGACCGCCCGCACGGCGCCGTTAAGCTACAGACTTCCGAATCGGCCCGGGCCAAGAGCAGGATGGAACCACAAGTGATTCCATTCGTCGACGATGACGGCCTCGCCGAAGCACGCGAAATCGTACGTATCGTGGAACGCTCGCTGGACATGGGCGAGATTGCTGTCCTGGTCCGGAGCCGCGCACATATCACCGCCATTCTTCCGGCTCTCCGAAAAGCGAATATCCGCTACGAAGCTGTCGACATTGATGAACTGAGGGAACAGCAGCATATCCTTGACCTGATTTCCCTCACGCGCGCCATTTTGCATTTGGGTGATCGCGTGTCCTGGCTGGCTTGCCTGCGAGCGCCTTGGTGTGGACTGACGTTATCCGATTTAAGTGCTCTGGTGGAGAGGGAAAGTGATCGCACCATCCTCGATCTGCTGTCCGACCCGGAAAAGATTGGGAACCTGTCCCTTGATGGGCGCCAAAGAGCCCTAGTCCTTCAGGAGACTTTCTCGGCCGCGATCGAGAGTGTGGGCCGTGTTCCGTTACGCGATCTGGTCGAACAGCTCTGGCTCGCCTTGGGTGGCCCAGCTATCCTGCGCGAGACCAATCAATACGAAGACGTCGACACGTTTTTTAACTTACTAGAGAACTTTGAGCAAGGCGGGACGATCCGCGATTTCAGCTTGTTAAATGAGCGCCTGGAATGTCTCTACGCCAAGCCGCAGTCCGATGGTGATTGCGTTCGCGTCATGACGATTCACCAAGCCAAAGGCCTTGAGTTCGACGTGGTCATCATTCCGAAAGCCGCGTCTCCCCCAAAGTCACGCGATAACGAGCTGCTCATCTGGACGGAGACGATCGATGAGGAAGGCAGAACCCGCCTGCATCTGGCGGCTCCCCCGCAAAGGGCCGGCAAAGATCTGAAGTACGATTTTGTCTGCGACGAGATCAAGCAGAAGGAAGCGCATGAGTTGAAGCGCCTGCTCTATGTGGCTTGCACGCGGGCTAAGAATGAGCTTTATCTACTGGGCAACGTAAAGACCAACAAGAGCGGCACCGAGTGCTGCAAAGCGGCAAGCAATACCTTTCTCGGTTTGATTTGGAGCACTGTCGAACCACTTTTTGCCAGTGAGTTGCGCCGGAAAAGACCTGTGCAGGCAAACCTTTTTTCGACTGCTAACGCGCCCGCCGCTACGGTTTTGCGGCGCTTGCCGGCGGCTTGGCACGCACCGTTATTCGATCCTTCTGTTCATTGGCGCCCTGAACTGCGGCGCGCCACTGCGTCCGCCCATCAAATCACTTATGCCTGGGTCAGCGACACAGGCCGGCATGTCGGATCCGTAGTTCATGAGCTTCTCAAGCGAGCTGCACAGGACGGCCTGGAACGATGGACGCCGGAACGCGCCACGACGCTCCGGCCGCTGGTGGAATCGGAACTGAAGCGTCTTGGCGTCGCCAGCTCAGAACAGCCGAAAGCATCCGCGCAGGCGCTCCGAGCTTTTAGCAATACGCTCGCAAGCGAGCGCGGGCGATGGATCTTGCGTGCTCGTCGTGAAGCTTGGTCTGAGTGGCCAGTCGGAGGACGAGTAGGCGAACAACTGATCAGTGGAATCATTGATCGTGTTTTCCGCGATGAAGAAGGCCGGCTCTGGATCGTCGATTTCAAGACAAGCGAACATGAAGGCGCCGGGCGTGAAGACTTTCTCGATAAACAGCAACACCGCTACCGCAGCCAACTGGAAAGTTACGGCACGCTCCTGGCGCGGCTTGCCT
>CAXUCT010000002.1:21382-24089 GCA_964249415.1 uncultured Bryobacteraceae bacterium
GCTCAATGCCTGGCGCGAGTGGGAGTTCAAAACGGAAGCGGCTATGGCGGCTCAATACACTGGAGTGTAGATGTCCACGAAATTGATGGCGAACGTGAAGGCCGGTGGCTGCGCCTCTAAGCTGAACCCGGCTATTCTCGATCGCGCACTCAAAACGGTCCCCCGGCTCCGAAACGAGAAGGTCTTGGTCGGCTACGACACGGCTGATGACGCAGGCGTTTATGATTTAACCGAAGCTGGTGGAAAACCGCTCGCTATGGTCCAGACCGTAGACTTCTTCACTCCCATCGTCGACGACCCATACACGTTTGGAGGCATCGCCGCCGCAAACGCATTGAGCGATGTATACGCTATGGGCGGTCGGCCCATCACGGCGCTTTCGCTGGTCGTCTTTCCCGGTAAAGGAGAAATTTGTGATCTCGAAGCGATCTTGAAAGGAGGCGCCGACAAGATTCATGAAGCAAACTGCGTCATCCTCGGCGGCCACAGCATATCAGAAGACGAGATCAAGTTTGGCTACGCGGTAACGGGTTTAGTCGACCCGCAGCGTGTATGGACCAACGCCGGAGCAGAATCCGGCGACGTGCTTGTCTTTACCAAGCGCATCGGCACTGGCGTCATCTCAAGCGCGCTGAAGAAAGGGATTGCCGAAACCAGTCACATCAACGCGTCCATCGAACAGATGCTGACTCTCAATCGCACAATCTGGCAGGCGCTCAGCGTCCTTGATGTTCATGGCTGCACCGATGTAACCGGTTTCGGCCTGCTGGGACACGCACGCGAAATGGCGTTGGCGAGCAACGTCACTTTAGAGATCTCGGCCAGTGCAGTCCGGTTCCTGCCAGGCGCGCTGGAATACTCCAAAATAGGCGCGCGCTCCGGTGGATTGAGTAACAATCGGGAGTTTGTCGAGAGCTGCGTCAGCATGCCTTCCGAAATCCCGGAGGAAGTGCAGGCGCTACTTTACGATCCCCAGACATCGGGCGGCTTGCTGGTTTCTCTCGGAGCCGAACCGGCGAAAAAACTGCTGGAATCGCGCCCGGAAGCTTACGTCATCGGCCGAGTAACAGAGAGAGCTGCCAAGCCTATCGAGGTAATATTCTGAACCCGCTCATCATTGCGCTGGATGTAGAGACACGCGCCGACGCTCTGGATTTGGTGGAGAAAATCGGTTCCGCTACTGATTTCTACAAAGTCGGAATGGAGTTGTACGCCAGTGCCGGAATGAGTTTCGTTTCCGAGCTGAGTTCGCTTGGCAAGCGAGTCTTTCTGGATCTGAAGCTTTACGATATTGGCGAAACGGTCAAGCGAGCCACTCGGCAAATCTCGCGCACGGGAGCCGTAACCTTCTTGACTGTTCACGGTAGCCGAACGGTTATGCAGGCCGCGGTCGAGGGCCGAGGCGAAAGCGAAACCAAGTTGTTGGCTGTCACTGTGCTTACCAGCTTCGATGCCGAAGACCTGGCTGATCTCGGCTATCCCACTCCGGTGTCGGATTTGGTAGAGCTACGGGTGAGGAAAGCCGTCGAAAGCGGAATCGATGGAATCGTCTGTTCGCCCCTTGAAGTGGCGAGAGTGCGGCTGACGGGCGGTCCCAAGCTGAAACTCGTCACGCCGGGAGTGCGCTCCGCGGGAGCCTCTATCGGCGATCAAAAACGCGTGGCAACACCGGCCGTAGCCATTCGCGCCGGTGCGGATTACCTGGTGATCGGGCGGCAAGTGACTCGTGCTGCTGACCCTCGCGCGGCTTGCCAGGCGATTTTGCATGAAATCGCAATGGAAGGCGAGACGTCGTCCAAGCCCCGCCTTCAAGCGCTCTCTTCTACTTAACCGGAAGCTGCTTCAAAAGCCCTAAGATCTTTCGCCCGTCAGGCGTTCCCAGACCCGTGCAGGAGTCCCAACCCGGCGTCGCTTTGAAATCGCCGTTCGTGCCCGATGTCACATCGTTAAACGCCTTTTGTTGCGCAATGGTTCCATAGAGTTCCTGATGTAGCCAGCCCACGTTATGGCCAAGCTGCTCGTTCCAGAGAGCGATCAGACCTGCCCAAAGCGGCGCCACAGCGCTGGTGCCGCCCACAACGCCCTCTTCTCCGTCCACCAACACCAAGTAACCGGTCTCAGGATCGGCTACTCCCGCGACATCGGGAACGCCACGCCCGCTCGCCTGCGTGCTGCCCTTGGGCTTCGGCATTTGAATTCCCGTCTGGTACGAAGGCTGCGCGAAATGAACGCTCACGCCTCCGCCCGTGGCTCCGTTATTTGTGCCGTCATTCCAGACCGTCTCGGATTGGATCTTGCCGTCGCGAATGGTCAGTCGCGTTCCACCGCACGCCAGAACCCAAGGACTCGAAGCGGGGAAGTCGACGTGATCGCCACCATCGCTCTCTCCATCAGACGAGCCACTATCTCCAGCCGCAGCGCACACAGAAATTCCTAACAGCGCTGCGTCGTGGAACGCATCGTTAAAGGCAGTAAGCGCCTGTGGTGTCCATTCGCTTTCCGGGCCTCCCCAGCTGATGGAAATCACCGAAGGCTTTCGCTCCGTATCGTGAATGGCGGCGTTGATCGCATGGAGAAAGTCTTGGTCGGTGTTGCCGGCAAAGTATGCGGCGATGCGTGCGCCCGGCGCTACGCCGCCTGCCACTTCGATGTCTAGAACCACTTCGCCATCCGCACTACCGGCATCTCCCACAGGACTGTTGTGAGT
>CAXUCT010000002.1:24113-25290 GCA_964249415.1 uncultured Bryobacteraceae bacterium
CGGAAGTTCGGTACCCGCCGCCAAGCTCAATCAGAGCGATGGTTTGATTCTTCCCCGTATTCGACGGAAAGTTATAGGCTTCCGCCACCTGCCGGGGCGTGTAAGTAAGAGGCTGACCGTCTCGCGGCACGAACTGATGATACGTGTGCGCAACAGGCCGTTCATCAAAACCAAGCACCGCCACCACGCGGCCTGCCAGCGATTCTGGCACGATCAAACTGCCTTGCCGTGTGCGGATCGTTTTGTTCCCTACGCAGCGCAGATCAACGTCTGCACCAAAGGCGCTCGCCATGGCATCGAATGCGCCGGCCAGCGTAACCGTGCGCGCTGCTGAATTGAGCCGCACGATCATGAATTCGTTTTCGGACGCGAAAGCCTCAACCGCCTCAATGTCGGCTGGATCGGCGCCATGCAGCTGCAAGAGCTGCTCATGCAGAAGATAACGACCCACAGAACTTGGGTCCGGCGCACTTTCACGGCGCCTCAACACTAAACTGATTTGAATGATTTCATCGGGTGCCGGTTTGCCAACGAACACTGAATTCGCGGGATGTTCCCGATGGCTGCCGCACAAACTGACATGAGAAGACATAGAAGATATGAATACTCCTGGCCAAGAGAGTAGCCGCGAGCGCGGCGCAGTCAGGTGAAGCAGCAACTGATCGGGGATACGTAAGCCGCTGAAAGTACTAGTCAATTCCAATTTTCGCGCCGCGAGTGACGGCTTGTGACCGCCCGCCCGGAGCCGCTTCGATGGAACCGCGCTAACAAGCTTTTAAGCTGGTTAGAGATTATGCGCTCTCATCGCAAGACCAGTTGCTGCGCCCCTCTGCTCGCCTCCGTCTTTTTGCTCGCACACGGCGCTTCCGCTCAAGGTCTCAGTGGCTTGGTCTCTGGAGGTAAATCGACCGACTCTGTCGCGTCTGCTCCGCCCGCCGTTGACCCGCTGAAGCGACTCACGCCCAGGAGCGCTATCTATAACTTCCTCGAAGCCTGCCACGATGGCAATTATCCGCTCGCTGCGCGGTATCTAGATCTTCCGAAAAACCGAATCACACAAGGCCCGGAACTCGCCAAGGAGTTGAGCGTCCTGCTCGACCGCGATCCCCACTTTGAGGTCGATCACCTCAGCAACACGGCTGAGGGCAACCTTGCCGACGGCCTCTCCGCGGATGTT
>CAXUCT010000002.1:25300-25850 GCA_964249415.1 uncultured Bryobacteraceae bacterium
GTTGAAAAGCTGGACACTTTTACATTGAACGGACAGCCGATCCCTTTCCAAATGCATCGCTCCAATCAGGGCGGAGTAGACGTGTGGCTGGTCTCGAGTGACAATTTGGCTCACCTTCCGCAACTCTATGCGCTTGTCGGCGAATCGCCGTTTGAGAGAAAACTCCCGGCGTCCCTAGTCCAAACGAAACTGATTGGCACCCCTCTATGGGTTTGGCTCGCGCTGGTAGCGCTTGCGCTGATTCTTTCGGTTGTGTCGCGCCTTTTGTCGCGGTTCTTCGTAGGGCTCGCCAAGCCGTTCATTACCCGCTATGCTAAATCCGTTCAGCCCTACCGCGTTCAAGCATTTGTCGAACCTGTTCGCTTGCTGCTCTCGGTAGCCGTTTTCCGGGCCTGCATGGTGGCCATAGCTCCATCGGCGCTGCTGCGTGACTACATCGTTGAAGTGTTGACGCTTCTGTTCGTGCTGGGCGCTGCTTCGCTCGTCATGCGGATAGTGGATGTGATTTCCGATCAAGCGATCTCGCGCTTGGATGCCAGGCAGCGGGCTC
>CAXUCT010000002.1:25860-34831 GCA_964249415.1 uncultured Bryobacteraceae bacterium
CCCCCTGTTCGTCAGGATCGTAAAAATCTGCATCTTCAGCTTTGCCGTTGTCGAGATCCTGTATCGCTGGGGCTATCCAACCAGCACCATTTTGGCCGGTCTGGGAGTCGGCGGATTAGCAGTCGCTCTGGCCGCGCAGAAGACGCTGGAGAACCTGTTCGGGAGCATCTCCGTTATTACGGATCGCCCGGTTCTCGTTGGCGACTTCTGCCAATTCGGATCGCAGGTGGGCACCGTGGAAGACATCGGCCTGCGATCAACCCGCATCCGGACCTTGGATCGCACCGTGGTCACTATCCCAAACTCCGTCTTCTCGACGATGGTCCTCGAGAACTTTTCCAGACGTGACCGGATGTGGTTTCACCCGACGCTGCACCTGCGCAGGGAAACGACCGCGGAGCAGATCCGCGAAATGATGAAGGCCATCGCCCGCATCTTGGAAGAGCACGATCAGGTAGACGCGTCCGGACTTCCCTTGCGTTTTACAAAGATCACCAACGAATCGTACGACCTGGATGTCTTCGCTTATGTATTGACAGCCGATTACAACCGATACCTGGAAGTGCAATCGGAGTTACTGTTGAAAATCATGGAGACCGCTTCCCGCCTCGGCGTTGGCTTTGCGGTGCCCTTTCAAGAGACTTTCGTAGCAGCAACTGTCATGGGTGTTCCGGGCGCAGATGATGGCGTCAAGATGAACCCTGGTCGATGATAGTATTCAACGGAATGTTGTCGGAGGGTTCTGGCGTCGTGCCCGTCATGATCTTTGCTCGCCGACGCCACTGGCTATGGGCCGCGGCCGCTCTCGCCGCTTTCCTCGCGCTCAGCATAGGATTCTCACTCACGCGGGCTCCCTGGTGGGACGAAGGCATGTTTGCGGACGTAGCGCTGAATTTTCGTAATCATGGGCGCTTTGGCAGCAGCGTTCTAGATTCTTACGGATACTTGGACTGGCCGCAAGTAAATCGCTACACTTACTGGCAATTCCCTTTGTATCTAGTTACAGCGGGAACGTGGCTTCGTATTGTTCCTCCTACCGTCGAGTGGATTAGGCTGCTCTCCGTCCTTTGCGGCTGCCTCTATATCTTCTGTTGGTTTGCCATAGCGCGATGCCTCACCCGTAACGAGCCGCTGGCGCTGTTCGTGGCCTCCATTGTGGCGCTCGATTATGCCACCGTTGCTACGGCCTCCGATGGACGTATGGACATGATGTGTGCTGCCTTGGGTCAGGCCGCTATCGCCGCATTCGTGTCTCTAAAGGACTCGAGTTGGACGCGCGCCATGTTCTGGGCGGGTTGTTTCGCTGCTGCTTCCCTGTTCTGCCATCCCATGGGCGCTGTGATGAATGTTTCCCTGGTCGCGCTCGTTTCGCTCGATTGGCGATGCATTCGTTGGCAGGGACTTATTGCTGCCACCATTCCCTACTTGGTTGGCGGCGCTCTCTGGTTTCGCTACATCGCGCAAGCCCCTCAAATCTTCCTCGCCCAAACCAGGGCTGCGTCCAGTTACCGCGTGGGCGGCCTTTCGTTGGCAATCAGGAATGTAGGCGATGACTTTTACGTCAGGTACGGCGGAATGTATTACCAAAGCCTTTCCGGCATTTACAAACTGAAAGCCGCTTCTCTTGTGTTTGCGGTGGTGGGCACGCTAGCGTTGGCCTTCAACCGGCGCCTTCGCACGCAGCCGCTGGGCCGCTTATCGTTGATGTTGGCCGTCATCGGGTACTTGGGCGTGGCGGCCATTGATAATCAAAAGTTTCCCATCTACTTCATTTACTCCTTGCCAGCCATGTCTGCCTGCGGTGCGCTGTGGGTTTACGACTGTTGGACAAATGGCGGAGCCGGACGTCTGTTGCCCGCGGCGCTGCTTGTCAGTTCGCTTCTGGCTACTATTGGTGGCTTTACCTATAAGATCTACGGTAATGATTACCATCACCTTTACCGGCCGGCCATTCGCGCTATAAAAGCCGCCCTGCCGTCCGGCGGATTAGTGATGGGCGGGTCGGAGCTCGGGTTCGCATTTGGATTCGGCCCTAAACTCATTGACGATCGCTATCTTGGCTATGCCAGTGGTAAACGGCCCGATGTGTATGTAGAGAACGAGTATTACGGCAGAGTCGGGGCAGCCGGTAAGGCTGCAGACCGCGTTCTGGAAAGTAAATATCACCTCACCTTTGCCAACAGCGCGTACAAAGTCTACGTCCGCAACAGTACCCCTACGCCCGCGAGTTTGAGCTACCACTCCGACCGGACAATCTCGAAATAGATGTGCAGACCTTTACGAAACTGGTCTAGCGGAATGTGCTCGCTGTCACTGTGCATTGTGGCGAGCGTCCGCGCATCCATCACCATCGGCATAATTCCATACGCCGCTACACCGCGCATCCTGAACTTCTGGCCGTCGGTTCCAAACGGCACGGCAATCGGCATCACCGTCGCATCAGAATGTTGCTTTTCAATACACTGTTTTATTGCCGCATACAGTGGCGTGTCCGTCCGGCTTGGATGGGCATCATCGGGCTTTGGTGAAATCTCTTCTACCGTGACACGCGGATCATTAATACGCGCCTTGATCTCTGATATAAACTCGTCTGCATTCTGTCCTGGCAAAAGCCGGCAGTCCAAAGTAGCCTCGGCTAGGGACGGGATCACGTTCACCTTCGGCGGATCGCCCACGCCGCTGCGCAGTGATGTAAGCGAAATTGTATTCTGTTGAATCGCGTTGATAAACTTGTTGGACGCAAATGCGCCGCCCATGCTCTCTTGCATCCGTTGCACAAGCGTATTCGGCTTGTCTGAGGGCGGAAGCTCTTTCGCTTTCTCGATGGCCCGCATCAGCAGATCATTCGCGTTGTCCGCAATCGGCTGGGACGCATGCCCCGATGTGCCGCTCGCGCGAAGCTTCAGCCACAACACCTGCTTGTCTGCCACCGACACTCCGAATATCAGCTTGCCCGGGCTATACAGATCGCGTGAACCTATGCCTCCTTCATCCAGAACATATTCCGGATTTAACTCGTCCCAATGATTCTTGATCATCCACGCCGCGCCTCCAACGCCACCTGTCTCTTCGTCGCAGGTCGCCAGGAAAACAATGTCGCGCGCGGGAATGATACTGAGCTGCTTCAACAGGATGAGCGCCGTGAGTTGCATAATGCCTGTGCTCTTCATGTCCAGCGTGCCCCGGCCCCACATCATTCCGTCTCTGATGTCGGCGCCGAACGGGCTTCCCTGCCATCGCGATGCATCCACCGGCACTACATCCATGTGGTTCAGTAGCAGCAGAGGCCGTTTGCTTCGGTCTTGCCCTGGCAGCCGGACCATCAGGTTCGTCTTGCCGCCGGGACCGCTTGGATAAAGCTTCGCCTCTAAGCCTGCAGCCGCGAAATCAGATTTCAGCAGTTTCGCAGTCTCGCTTGTATCGGCCGGGGGATTGATGCTCGCAATGCGGACGTACCGCTGCAGCAGGTCAGTAGCGTGCTGCTCCACGTGAGGCCAATCAGGTTCTGCTGCGCTGCTTGTCAGCGGGACGAGAAGACGGACAGCTACCGCCAAAAAAGCAACAGTACGAAAGCCATTCACTTTTCGGATTCTGGCACATCGGAAAGCGAGCTTCCGTTCGAGTCCAGCCGCAGCGCTTCGAGAACAGCGCCTGCTGCAGGTTGGAACAGTGGCGGCTCCACGCGGCACGCAATCTTAGCTTCAAGCTGCGTCTGAAATTCACTACGCAGAAGCCGGCTCCGAAAAACTCCGCCGATGTAAGCGACTCGAACGTTCTCGCCGGGCAGGAATAACCCCCGATAAACGCCCTCCACAAACCAGGCCAATTTCGCCGCGGCCTCATTCACAATATCCCGGGCAACCTCGTCACCATGCTCCGCGGCTTCGGTAACCAGAGGCGCAAAACCAGCAATCACTGTTCGAGCATATTCTGGTGAATAGAAGAGATGAAGCACGGCATTCGCATCCGCCGCCCCGGTCCGATCCAACAGCAGCTTACGTAAGGTTGTCTCGCGTCCCCAGCCTTCCTCGTATTGCAGAGCGGCACGTAAAGCGCGACGTGTCAGGTCGAATGCGCCGCCTTCATCGCCAAACACGTATCCCCAGCCTCCCGCTCGCGCCGTTATTCCGCCCCGGTTTCGACCGAAAGCGATGGAGCCGGTGCCGGCCACCATGATGATGCCGGGGTCCCCTCCCGTTGCACCCGAAAGCGCAATCTCAGCGTCATGCGTGATCTTGAACTTCGCGCTGCGTATGAGTTCGCGAGCATAGCGCTCTTTATCTTCGGTACCCCCGCTCAGGCCCAGGCATGTGGCGGCAAAGCTGACTGTACTCGGGTCGAGTGATGCCTCGCGGCAGGCCTCGGCAAGACACCGTCCCACAGCATTGACGAATTTAGTTCGTCCTTCCGCCGAGACCACATGGTTGCATGGTCCTCCCGAGCCGTGCCCCATAACCCTGCCGCTATCATCGGCAATCAGCGCCGTTGTGCTCGATTGACCGCCATCGATTCCCAGGTACAAGCGAGCCATGACCGAAGTTACGCGAGCGTCTTATCCTTTGCATAACAGACTGGATCCAGAGGGCATGATGCGCAGCGTGGCTTGCGCGCAATGCAGATCTGCCGCCCAAAATGAATCACCTGATGCGAAAACAAAATCCATTTTTCCTCAGGAATCAGTTTGATGAGATCGTCTTCGATCTTGGTGGGTTCCGTGTTCTTCGTAAGATCAAGCCGCTGCGTAATTCTTTGCACATGCGTATCAACCACCACGCCGGACGCAACTCCATAGGCAACGCCTAGAACCACGTTCGCCGTCTTGCGGGCCGCTCCGGGCACGGTGAGTAGCTCCTCCATCGTTCGAGGCACCTGCCCTTTGTAGTCGCCCAGTATCGTCTTTGCCGCGCCAATTACGGATCGCGCTTTATTGTTGAAAAAGCCGGTGGAACGAATATCCTGCGCCAACTCGTCCTGTGGTACGGCCGCGAAGTCTTCTATCTTCGGATATTTGCTGAATAATCCCGGCGTTACTTTGTTTACCCGCTCATCCGTACATTGTGCCGAAAGAATCGTAGCGACCAGCAATTGCCAGGCGTTGTTGTAGTGAAGCGCGCACGGGGCAGTTGGGAATAACCGGTCTAACTCAGCAAGAATGCGGTCCAGCCGAGCCTTCCGTTCCGCCGCGTTCTTCGGCTTCGGTACTTTGCGCGGCGGCGTAACCGGGTGCAGCGGCGTTGGGCTAGCTATTTCCGTATCTGGCATGAGCTGTGGATGATCCAGGAACTTCCCAACATATCGCAGAGCAGCCCAGCGCAGCCTAGGAAAGTATTCACACCATTTTTAAAGAGCGTTCGTGCCCGCCGGTCATGCTTTGGCACGATTAACGACAAAACTGCGCTAACGCCGTTCCTACATGTTCTGACAGCTTCCGTATGGTTCCAGAGGGACTGAAGCGATATCTAAGATCGAAGCAGGCAACGGGCGAATCGTCGGTGTGACCAGATAAGTGGATGAGTGCGTTCTGCGCGCGGTCCCATCTCTCAACCACAAAGTAGGCGTGCGCGTTCCTTAAGAGACGTCTTGCCCTCGGGTCCGCCGCGCGGATTTCCTGTGCGATGTTGGTGCGCTTAAGCGTTCGGGCATTGTAAATGTAAGCAAGTGTAGAGTCGCTCGACCGGTTGTCGTTTATCGAGAACGTCGCTCCGCTAGGAGACCACTTTGCCCGCAGTGTCCCGCTTGTTGAGAGCACCATTCTGTGCTGCCCTGTACGCGCGTTCTCAATCCATAGCTCCGTTCCCGCTACACCGTACAGAGTATGCAAGCCGTCGATAGAAGTGATCCTCTTTACGGACCCGAATGGTAGCACCAAATCCGACTTCTCTGCCGCCGGTCCTGATTGATCTATTCTTGCAGCGCGCGTTGCGATTACGGTGGTATAAAGCACTATCAACCAGAAGAGCCACATTTTCAACTTCTTGCCACTTATGTCGTCCTTAGTTGCGCCCCTCATAGCTTCTACCTCTGCGTCGCGGGCAACGGCATCTTAAACATGGCTCTATCTTCCAGCTTATGCACGTTTACACTCTTCAATGCGAAATGCTTACGGATTCATCGCTCGAAAAGACATTTTCCGTTTTCGAAGACCCGTATAACTTGGCGAAGATCACCCCGCCTTCGCTCAATTTCAAGGTCACCTCAAGGGGGCGCGTGCAGATGCGGAAAGGCGCCGAGATTGAGTACACTATCCGCTGGCTCGGACTTCCCATTCACTGGAAAACCTCCATCCTGGAGTACGAACCGCCGTTCCTTTTTATTGACGAACAGGCCAAAGGTCCTTATAAACTCTGGCGTCATCGACACACCTTCGAACCAACTCCAGATGGCGTACTGGTGGGAGATCACGTCGATTACGCGCTTCCACTTGGACCCCTGGGGCAAATAACGCACGCACTCGTAGTCCGCAAGCAGCTTGAAGGAATTTTTAGCTTCAGGCAGCAGCAACTGGGGAAGATTCTCGGCGGCAAAACTACTCAAACCGTGCTGCCGTTTGTGGCCGGTTAGCAGCGAATTAGGAAGGAGGCGCGCCGTTCTCCAAAAAATTACGCAAACGATGACTACGGCTCGGGTGGCGCAACTTCCGAAGCGCTTTGGCTTCTATCTGGCGGATTCGTTCGCGTGTGACGGCAAAGTTCTGGCCTACTTCTTCAAGCGTGTGCTCACTGCCGTCTTGTAGCCCAAAGCGCATCTTCACAATCTTCTCTTCACGCGGGCTGAGCGTTTTTAAAACTTCGGCCGTTTGCTCACTCAGATTTAGATTGATGACAGCTTCGGAAGGCGAGACCATCCGGCTGTCTACCAAGAAGTCACCCAGGTTCGATTCTTCCTCTTCTCCGACCGGCGTTTGCAAAGAGATAGGCTCCTGCGCGATGCGAAGAACCCGCCGGATCTTACTGGGGCTTAGCTCCATCTTGGAGGCGAGCTCTTCGGTGGTTGGCTCGCGGCCAAGTTCCTGCTGCATCGTGCGTTGCAAGCGAACCAGCTTATTGATGGTCTCAATCATGTGCACGGGAATGCGAATCGTGCGAGCCTGATCGGCAATGGCGCGGGTCACTGCTTGGCGCACCCACCAAGTTGCATAGGTGGAGAACTTATAGCCGCGCTTGTAATCGAACTTGTCAACCGCCCGCATCAAACCTATGTTGCCTTCCTGGATCAAATCCAGAAACTGCATGCCGCGGTTTGTATAACGCTTAGCGACGGAAACCACCAGGCGGAGGTTCGCCTCAATCAGGCGCTTCTTCGCGAACTCCGTCTCGCTCTCGCCGCGTTCCACAATCTGCAACGTCCGGCGCAAATCGGTAGCGCTCGTACCGCACTTGTCCTCCAGCGTTTGCAAATGAGCCGAAAGCCCCTTCAACTCTTTCCGGATCGCCGCAGCGGAGCCCGAATCTATTGCTGGCTGCTCTGACCTGCGCTGCAGGCGCGCGATCTCCTGCTCCAGGGGCTTTACTTGGTCGACTATTTTTCTTAACGCCTCGCTTATTGAGCGCTGAAAGCGGCCGGAGAAGGGAACAGCCCGTATGCCGCGCGAAATCACAACCAGCAGGCGAGCGTATTCAAAACGAAGCTTGCGATGCTGCTTGGGCTTCATGTTGCGCGAGGTGGTGATCAGCTTGTGCTGGGTCTGCTGAGCCTTGCGATACAGCTTTTCGATCTCCTGCATCGCTGCTAGCAGTTGATTCTTCAATTCCAGTTCAGCGTTGTTTTCTTCGTTCTCCGCTTGCAGATCCGGCGGCTGCAGCACTTCCAAAACGGACAGCGTGCCGCGCTCTACGTTGGACTTGGTATCCAGCAATATCTGCATTACCAAGCGCGATCGCGATAAGGCTTTTCTGACTGCCGTCTGCCCGCGCTCAATCCGCTTGGCCAGCTCTATCTCGCCTTCACGGGTGAGCAGCGGCACCATGCCCATTTCGCGCAAGTAGACACGCACCGAATCGTTGCTTTTGTCGAGCGCGCCTGGCGTGAGGTCGAGATCCGTAAGATCCTCGACGTCCTCATCTTTTTTATCGAACTCTTTGGATTCCAGCAATTCGACGGGCGTACTGTCCAGGTCAACGAAAAGATCGTTCAATTCGCTGCCGTTCGCTAGGTCATCAGGGGCGACACCCCCGACATCGTCGTACAGAGCGAACCCCTTATCGTTGCTGTCTTGCATGAACTGCCTTCATCAATCTTTATGTGATCGATCGGCGGGAAAAACGAGACCGGTCTAAACGCCGAGAGCCCGCCTCAGCACACCTACGGCTTCTCGACTCCTCATAGTACACCACGAATCATCCTTCCAGAGCTGCCCGTTTCACCCTATTCAACTCATCGGCTAAGAGTAGTGCTTCGTCAAAATTTCCTGCTTTTTCAAGCTCCTGAATCCGCTGCTTGAGGTTATTCTGTTGCGCCCTCGCCGCCTGCGCTTCCAACGCCTTCAAACAGTGCAGCGCCTGTTGAACCGCGTCCCCCTCCGCCATGCCCGCTTCCGAGAAACTTAGCTCTGACAGGATCCTTTGCATTCGCGGCTCCAATCGCGCCCCCAATGCTTCCGCGCAAAATGCGACGCCTTCCTCTTCCAACACTAGTACCGCTTCGAAGATACTTCTCAGCTCCAGCAGATGAAAGATCTGCGAGCTTCGGAGATACTGCCGGATGACGGCGCGAGCGTCGGCAGAGCATAGGAGGCAAGTCAGAAGAAGCTTTTCATTCGGAGGAATGGACGATGTCACGTCCCGGGGCTTCCCGACCGCTTCGGCCCGGGGCGTCGGACGGAGCTTGGCGCGAATCAGCTCACGATCCACTTTCAGATAGTCAGCCATCTCGGTGAGGATTGTCGCGCGCTCTATCCGGTCAGTTACCCGTTGAAATACCGGCAACAGATGGTTAAACGCGTCCACACGTCCTTCCGCCGTCCGCATATCAA
>CAXUCT010000003.1:0-1243 GCA_964249415.1 uncultured Bryobacteraceae bacterium
TCAGCCAGTTAGCGATGGATGGAACGCAAACGGGCCAATGGATGGGAATTCCGCCAACTGGAAAGCGGGTAAACATTAGGATGATAACCATCCACCGCATTCGAACAGGCAAGATTATAGAGGACTGGGTGCTTGTAGAATCGCTCGGGCTCCTTCAGCAATTCGGAGCGTTGCCACCTACAAGGGACATCCTATCTGAGTTTGTCCAACGTCAGAAAGCACCAGCTTAAGAGTATTTCGCGTGTTATAAACGACACGTTTTGAAACAACGCTCGGCTAACTGCCCAAAACATTCTCGCCTGCTCTGTTGACCGTATGATAAAGGACGTTCTCATGCACTCGCTTAGAGGAGGCGTGGTCACCGCCGGTTCCTGGCGAATCCCTTGTGAGACGGTGGAGCTATCGCTTCAGCAAAGCATTAATCTGTCGTCTCAACCTGGGGAAGTCCTGCCTTACGGTAGTCCAAACTATTTGTAGATCTACAAAGAAGTATTCATGGATCGCTACATTGCGCATTCCGCGCATTTGCTGCCAGGGAAGTTCGGGGTGCTGTTTGATGAATTCCGGGGCGGCGCTGTTGATCTTGTTCACGGCCTCGCCGATGATCTCGATGTTGCGAACTACGGCATCCTGAACCTGCGGGTTCTTCTTGAAAGCTTCGAGGTCCGGTAGAGGCTGAAGGTAGCCTGTTGCGCGGTCCGTAGCTTCCGCAATGTGTTCGAGATAGTCCTCTATGCGCTCTGGATGCTTCACAGGGGCTGCGCCTGTTGCAACACCTCGTTGCGGAACTTCGGGGGCAAGCCGTTCGGAGTCAAAACCGATACCGGCACTCCAAGCAATTTCTCGGCATCGATCTTCAAACCGGCGATGGTCAGCAGGCTGGTGGATCGTCCGGGTTCCACGAGCAGATCAAGATCACTTTCCTCCGTGTCCGTTCCGCTGAGGACCGACCCGAAGACGCGGGGACCGGAGAGACCGTAGCGGCTGACGAGCTGCCGCAATTCATGGCGATGGGCTGTGAGGGCTTGCGAGGGTTTCATGGCCGGTCTCCATTTCCGCTTCCTTGATCGTAGCCTTTTAACACGGGCACACCTTTTGCGAAAAATTCTTCTGCCACGCTGGTGTGGCTTCCCGCAGCCCTGAGACCCCAACATCGGAGCGCATCCCGGTCCGAACTCGACAACCATAAAGGGTAGTTTCTGTCGCTGGTGCCCGAAAGTAAAACTGCTTCGCTGACTGGTGC
>CAXUCT010000003.1:1253-2965 GCA_964249415.1 uncultured Bryobacteraceae bacterium
ACCCGCGGTCGTGCAAGCTATCAAGTTTGGGTGGCGTTTAGTTAAACATTGAGGACGTTGAACTAAGCCGCAAGCGGCAGCTGTGGATACCTCATGTTTCGATGGGCGATGCTGTTGCAGACGGCTTCTAGGTATTTAAGTCGCGGTATCATCGAGGCACATCGCGGCAGTACTGCTCAAAGGCTTGGCTGTATTTGCGACAATACAAAACAAAACAGTTGCTTAAGTCAACTCTTTGTGTTAGTTTTTTATCACCATTTAGTCAGTATGTTGTTTTTATCAGGACCGGTATGACGAGACTAAGCAGTAAATCCATCAATAAACAACCAATGCGCTTTTGGAGGTACTTTCCCCTCGCAGGAGTTATACTGACCTCCCTCCAGCCGCTAAAGTCACAGACCATAAGCGCAAGCCCGATTCCGGCAATAATAACGGACGGGAGCGGCTTAGCAGTTACGACTATAATTTGGTCGGCTTCAAATGTCGTCAGTCAAACTATTGGTGTTTATATCGGCCCAGGTACACAGAAGCTGTTTTGTGACAGTGGAGCAGGGGGTGCAAACGGAACCTGCGTGACTGGCGAATGGGTTACTAACGGGATGGTTTTTGTCTTAGCTAACGAAAGTACAAAGCAAATTTTGGCTCAAACAACAGTGACCACGCAATCCTTTAGCGTTGTTACATCCCCTCCAGATGCTCCGGTTGCGGCCGGGGGGTGTTTCAGGATCTCCTAGTTCATGCCCGGCTAGCTGTACGCTGTCCTCAGATCCGAGTGAGGGCTTCTACATCGATGGTCCAACGAATTATTGCCAGAATCCTCAAACAGGTTGCGCAGTTTCAAATGCATACGCCAATGGGAATTGCTGCGAACAAAACGTGACGCCCATAGTAATAGACATGGACGATGCCGGTTTTGAGCTAACCGGCTTACGGGACGGTGTGGCATTCCATCTCACACCTCAGGTTCACGTGCCGTATCAATTATCTTGGACGTCGGCATCCCACCACAATGCTTGGCTTGTTTACGACAGGAATGGCAACGGGAAGATTGATGATATGACCGAACTTTTCGGAAATCTTACACCTCAGCCAACACCTCCCCCCCGGGCAATACACTAACGGTTTTCTTGCGCTTGCCCAGTACGATTTACGGGAAATGGTGGCGACGGAATAATTGATGCGCGCGATGCCATCTATTCGCGCCTACGCTTGTGGCAAGACGACAACCACAATGGTACGGCAGAGCCATCTGAGCTCCATACCCTTGAAAGCGTTGGGCTAATCTCGATCCCTCTGCAGTACGCATTAAGTAGGCGAATAGATGTGTACGGTAATCAATTTCGTTATCGGGGCAAGACAAACTGGCAGACAGAAACTGGCATGAAGGAACGAACCACCTGGGACGTTTACCTTCAAGAGCAGGCAATCCTGCCATCTAAATAAACAGTCCAACGATGGCTTCAAGGTGAACCAACTAAGAGGTGACATGGCAAGTTACTCTGTCTTAATTTTGACTGCGACGTTATCAACCATCATGTTCGCTAAAGGGCAAAATGGAACAATGGAAGTCTTAAATACCTTGACTGGGCAAGGGCTTACGGTGGTCGACTCGCACTCAGCTGGGTTTCTGCGGGAGGTCGAAAGCCTGCTTGGATCCACAAACTACTCTGTGGGTAAGGCACTGTTGCCGTTCTCCTTGGTGCTGACCAATT
>CAXUCT010000003.1:2975-8512 GCA_964249415.1 uncultured Bryobacteraceae bacterium
TTTTTGCTTACAAATAAAACAACAAAAAGCATTTGTGGATTTACCGTCATTTAAACCTTACCTGATAAGCTATCTGGACTCGGAAAGCCATGGACGATCAAGGACACTACCGCCGCTTGGGGCCCAAATGAGGAACGATTTATGCTTGGTCCGGGAGATACCTATCTAGTTACACCGGCTTCGGAGTTGTCTGCCTGTAAATATGCGAACGGACAAATTCTAGCGCCACCTGTAGCTGACGAAGGATTAGTTCGGTATATCCAAAAGTTCACAAAAGACTTCTTAAGCGGCCGTGTAACTGTTCAGATTGATTCCGTAATTTTCGACGACGGAACACTCATCGGTGCAGATGACGCTGGAGTGCTAGGTAGAGTCAATAATCGTATCAACGCTGAGAAGGACCTTCTAAATGCAATTCAGCCGCTTAATGGAAAGAGCTTACATGATTATCTCAGCGCAACCAAGAATCCTGAATTAAAAGACGAATACTTCTTGCACAGAGCCTCTCGTGCTCAGGAGCTTCAAGAGTTGCTAGATGCTCATGGTGAAGCTGAGTTTAAGAATGAACTCAATTCGCGCCGCTATGGACACTGGTTTAATGGTAACGATTTTGTAGCAAGAGAGGGAAATAAGTGATTCTGAAAATAGCGATCATCATAACATTTTCGGCTCTGTTGTGCAGCGATTTGAATGCTCAAAGTAACTCAGTCTTAGGCAGCATAAACTGTGGTGGAAATCAGGCCACTTGTAATCAATCAAGTCTAAACAAGTACAGCGGTGCCGTCCGATGTACTTGTAGTGCAGCTTGTCTAGCACCGAGTTGCACGTATCCTGATGTTGCGTCAACACGAGGCGTAAGCTGGGGAAACTACGTTGCGGGAGGTGCCGCGTGTCTATTTGAGCTGAGTGGAACAGCCACTGGCGGAACTCAGTCCACTGCAAACCCTTCTACGGCTACAGCAGTTTATACACAGGTCACGCTTAGTGGACTTTACCTTGCGGTCGCTCGAACCAGCAAGCAGGTTGTGGATTGTTTTGAAGATACGATCCAGAATGATAATTTGATTTTAGGATTTTGTAGGTGAAATCCTCGTAAAATCGGGGCAGCACCCCGAACGAACGTTGAGATCCTGAAATTAGCACGACGCGGGACCGCGTCAAAAGCAAACCTGACGGGGTTCACTTTGCGCTCCTTGACAAGGCCTCGTTGTCGTATGAAGGGCGACTGACATGGAACGGCCGAAGGCGAGACATTGTGGGTAGATGTCAGAAACATTTGCGCGCTATCTGGCACCGCGGACTATCCTGGAGTTAGGTAGTGCCGTCCAAGCCCGCGAGCTGCGTCGGTCGACGACAGCAACACAGGTCCGTCCCCGCCAATTTCCAAAATCCAGCTTTTAGGGTGATACCTAAAAGCTCCATTGCTGCCAGGAATTCCCCTGATATTGATATTGATCAATGTTCGCTCCAGCAATTTTAGATTGCCCATCATTGTCAAGCGCGAGGCCACTATTCACGTTCACAAGTTCGTAGTAGCCGCCGCCCACTGAAATGATCTGCCACTGCTGCCAGGTGTTGCCGTGATACGGATACTGATCGACGAGTGCGCTATTTGCTTTGGAGCCACCGGTCACTTCAAGCGACTGGCCGCTTGATGCGTTCACGAGGTAGACGATGTTATTTCCCAGGTTTGTCAGTACCCATCTTTGATTGCTGCCGGGGTTGGGCGTCCACTGTTCCATCACCTTGCCTGGCGTGTTGGAGAGTCCCGGATCGTCGATGACCAGGGCACTATATCGGTTGGTGAGAGTATAGGTGCCGTTAGGAATGAGGTTTGTGCCCGAACTGGCGCCCGACAGCAATCCGTAGACTGCCACCTGTCCGGAGTCGGTGCCCACGTAGACCTTGCCGTTCGCGACCGTGGGAGCGCAGAACTTCGCAAACTGACCAAAGCTGTCGCGCGTCGGATTCTGTGTGGTGCTCCATAGCAGCTGAGCGAGATTAGTCGCATCGTAAGCGATGAGATTGCCGGCTACGGTGGCATGGTCAGGATCTCCCGCAGGGGCGGTCGCCCAAACGATAGCGCTGCCTGCCGTGGTCCCATTCGAGGACACTGAAACCGCGCTGCTGGTTTGGCCTCCACCTGTCAAATAGCTTCCCTGCGACGTGGGAGAGGTGTTGAAACGGTTAGCTGAAAATGCATACGCCTTGAGCTGGTCGCTTTTGCCCCAGATGTACATGGTGTTATTCCAAAATGCCGGCGAGCCCCACAGGCCGTTACTGGCCTGGAACTTTTGGACATTCTGATCCGATGAGGTGTTGAGCTTGCCCATGTTGTTGGTATCAACGACGTACAGCATTCCACTCTTGCTGCCGCCGGCGATGTAGCTTGTACCCGGGATTGCGAACGCGCCGGTAGAACCCAGGTCCTGATCGCCCGAGTTCAGGCTGTCGTAGCTGTTGGGTTTAAAGTAATCCGCAACGTTGAAAGCGTTTCCGTTCGGCACCAGCTTAAGGAAGCTTTCCCCGTAGTCCAGAGATGCGTTTTCAGTGCCTTGGGTGCTATTGGCGGTAATGAGGTACAAATTATTGGATGCGTCGGCGACCAGACCTTGACCGCCCATCCAGATCGCGCCTTCTCCGCTATCCGGCGTTACATTGAACACCCCAACCTGTTGCAAGGTCGCGGCCTTGTACCCCAACAACCAGCCGTGATAAGGATCGTGATCCTCGTGCGAGGCGAATGCTAGGTAGACGACGCCGTTCACGAGCGTGAGGGCAGCTCGCTGGTTCTCCTGAGATGCGACAAAAGGAATGTTGCCGCCGCTGCTCATGACGCCAGAGCCGCTTACCGATGCGGCGATCTCTACTGGACCACCAAACTTCTCCGCTCCGGTGGAAATATCCAGCGCATGCAGACGAAAGATCTGCACGCTGTTCTCATAGGTTTTGGCAACCACGTATATCGTTCCGCTGCTTGGGTCAATCACCGGCGTGCTAATGATGCCGACCTCTACCTGAATGTTTGCCGTATTGATGACAGAGCTGGGCACAGGAGTTCCGAGCGAAATGCGCCAGTACGGTGCACCACCTGAGTCTGCGTCGAACGCGTATACGCTGTCGTGCGCGGTCGCGACATAAACGATGTTGTGAGTTCCGTGATTCGGTATCGTGACGCCTGAATCGTATAGTGGCTGAGCATAGGTGAAGCCATCGATCGATAAGGAGAACAGCTTGCCAAAGGAACTCTCGTTGACACTCTTTGTTGTAAGAACCGTCTCGCTAGGATTGGTACCCGATCGACTCAGGTCGTTATGCTGAGTGAGAACGCTAACCGCTTGACCCGATGCGGACTGCAAGCACGACATCAATACAGCAGAACTTAAAAGCGCCAGTTTTTGCGCTGTTATCGACGGCATCTTCACACCATTCACGGCCGCAGGCTTTCCGTAGCCGCGGAACAATTTAAATTAGCGGAGAACATCTGCATCTTAGGTCACCTTTAGGTATGCTTCGGTTAACTGACTATGGGAGGTTCGCTGAGATCTAATTAGCGAAAAATCCCTAAACTGCCGGGAAGCATTTACCTTCGGATTCCTGAGTTCGGCTTCCTACGTTTAGTGTAGCTGGTCAATTGCCGATATCCACGGCCACGAAGCCGCCTACTTTCACCGCGTTAATTGCCGCTACGATTCGCGCTGAATGTGCAACGACAATTTCACGCTCATTTGTGCTTAAAACGTCGATGGAGATTTTGCGTGCCGTGAGATTTTGCTGATGCCGTATGCCTTGATCCGCTGTCACTATGACATTGAAACCGACGTCTTCGGCAGCTTTCAACAGCGCGCCGTTACTTAACGACTTCCAGCCCTGATACTCAACGGTGCGCACGTAGTGGCCGGGAATTAGGACTCGCAGTCCGTGCGGCAGGTTTTCATCGAGCAACACTAGCATTAATCATGGAAGTGGCAAAACCGGATCAGCACTCTGTGCAACGAAGTCAAGGACTGTCCGCACCTGATCACGCGTGACCGATGGAAATTCCTGTACGACTTCGTTGATACTTAAATCCTTTAGGTTTTTAAATATCGCCGACACCGGTACGCGCGTGCCACGAAACACCCAGGCGCCGCTTACCTTCTCCGGTACGCTTTCCAGCACCGGGCATTGCGACCAGTTGATTGTTGTCCGTGTCATTCCCTTTCCCCTTATCCTCTTGGATGCTAGCGCAATTACTCGCCGGCTAGGCACCTTTTTTCTTCGCCGTCCCCACCAGCGCTCACATTACGGAAGCAGTCGCCAACTCCGGTGATTCTTCCGGTGTTTGGCCGAGACTGCCGGTTTTCACAAAGCAACGCAGCACTTCGGCCACGCTCCAGGCTTGGGCGCAGCAGCCGCGTGGGGTGAAGGGCGGCTCGGCATCGAAAATTTCGCTGATGGTGCCGACGCAAGCCTCGCGCAGATGCGGCTCGAATGCCTTTAGAAAGCCTCGTGCAGTCTCGTCATCGCCTGGATGCACTTTCAGCCACGCCTCGATGAATGGCCCCATGAGCCAAGCCCACACGGTGCCTTGATGATAAGCGGCATCGCGGGATCGCAGGTCGCCGTCGTACTTGGGCTTGTAGTCCTTCTCGCCGGGCGCGAGCGAGCGCAGGCCGACAGGAGTCAACAATCGGTCTTGAACAACTTTCATGACCGGCTTCCAGCGGGATGCGTCGAGAATGGGATGGTCGAGCGAAATCGCGAAGACTTGGTTCGGACGGCAGGAGGGATCCGCTTGGCCGTTTTCGCCGTCGACGACGTCGTAAAGATAGCCCCCGTCTTCGTACCAGAATCGTTTATTGAAAGAGGCTTTGGCGCGCGCGGCGTGTTCTCGAATGCCGTCCGCTTCCTCGTCGCGACGCGTTTGGCGCAGCCAGCCTTCGAGCAGGCACAGCGCGTTGTACCAAAGGGCGTTGATCTCCACCGCTTTTCCACGCCGCGGAGTCACTACCCAGTCGTCCACCTTGGCATCCATCCACGTCAGCTGATATCCTTTCTCCCCCTGCACCAGCAGCCCGTCGTTATGATCCACATGAATGTTGAACAGCGTGCCGCGCAAATGGTAGCCCACAATATCCAACATGCGCGGAAGCAGGTAATCCAGCAGGTGCGTGTCGACGGTACGCTCCAGATAGCGGGCGACTGCGTGGAAGAACCACAGCGTGGCGTCGGCCGTGTGATAAAGACCGCTGGTTTTGCCCTCCGGGAACATATTAGGGATGAGCCCGTCACGGATGTAATGGGCGAAAGTGCGCAGGATATAACTTGCTTCTACGGCGCGGCCGGTGGTGAGCGTCAGCCCTTCCAGGCTGATCATGGTGTCGCGGCCCCAATCGGTAAACCAGTGGTAACCGGCGATCACAGTGCGGATCTCGTCGCCGGCGGCACGAGCGCGCGCGGTGTCCTGTTGCCGCCCTACAGGAGTGAATAGAAACTGGTCCGCTGCCCAGACCAACTCGCGACAGGTTCCATCGCAAGTCCCGGGATGCGCTTCC
>CAXUCT010000003.1:8522-13644 GCA_964249415.1 uncultured Bryobacteraceae bacterium
TGGGCGACCCTGTTCGCTGCGGTCGCGCTCGGCATCCCAGGCTTCTCTGGGGTCGAGCGCCGACATCACGTCCCAGCTTTCGGTGGAGGCAACCAGCGTTGCATCGGCACTGGGAGAAAGTTCTACTGAAAAGTAGCCGGGAATCCAGAGGTCGCCACGCCAGATGTAACCGCGTTTGCGTTCGATGTCGTAGATCACATCTCGCATGTCGGTGCAGTCAATGGCGAAAGCGCCTGCACTTCCCAGCAGAGCTAACCGCAAGGGCGGAATGTCTTTATCGGCTTTGAGCTCATACTGGTGGTCCCGCACGGTGACCGTGTAGGTGCCCAAATCGGTATTGACGGGCGCCTCGTGCGGGCGCATGTTCACGGCGGGACGCAAGCGCAATTTCACTCGCCCTTCGCCGCCGGTCACGCGGTAATTGATATAGGTGGTGTTTTGCCGGTGCGGCAAGTAAACGCGCTTCTCGATCGTGAGTCCGGCTGCTTCGAAAGTCCAGACGGGTAGGCCTCCATCGAGCCGGAAGCTTGTCAGGTTGGGAGAGCCCAGAAACGCTTCGTCTTCCGTCTTGACGCCGTTGAGCCGAACGATGCGGCCATCATCGAAGACCAGGTCCTCAAACAACTCGTTCAGCATCATCGTTCTGCCTAGCGGCGCGGGGAGCGCGGAGATGAGGTAACCGTGAAAGACGCGCGTCAGGCTTCCGCCTACGGTCCCGGACGCGTATCCGCCGAGGCCATTGGTGACGAGCCACTCTGTGTCGGTCACTGCCTGCAGTTGTTCCGCCGTGAGCGGAGCATCCGCTTTATGGCTGAAAATGTTGTCCATTGTATAAGTCGACCGGCAATCAAGTTCCGAGAGGCACGGGATGCAGCACCACGGTAGCTTGGCCGGGGATTTTCCAGTTTTCTTCTGTTTCGAGCGGCGCCGTGCCGCATCCGCCGTATTCGGGGCTTTCAGAGGACCAAAGCGTGGTCCATTGCATCAGCTCCGGAGGCGCCAGCAACGGCTCTGGTGCTGGATTGAGATCCAGATCTGCTCCCAGGTTAACTAACAGCAACCGGTAGCGCTGGTAATCCGGCGAGAAAAACCGCATCAAGAAGCAGGTGGGAGATAGAACGGCTCCGTCCATTCCGTCGGCGCCTTGGCGCCAGATCACCGGATCTCCCCGCCTCAGCCGCAAGAGATCGCGGTGAAAGGCGTACATCTCAGAGTGAGCTTGCACTTCGGAGAAGTCGATTTTCGATGCCTCGAATGTCGCCAGCGCAGCCGGATCGTCAAAGCACCGGCGCATTTCAGGAAGACCTAGTGACCGCCACTGCTCAAGAAACTCCGCTCGACCCTGCTGGATCAGTTTGGCGAGCTCGGGCTTATGGTCGGCAAAGAACAGGAAGCGGCTGGAAGAGGCAAACTCTTGTCCTTGAAATAACATCGGTGTTCCAGGACCCAGCAGCGTCGCGGCTGTGACCGCCTTGTAGACGCCAGGAGAAGTTAACTGGTGTACCCTCTGGCCGCGGGCGGAGTTAGCTACTTGATCATGATTCTGGATGAAATTCACCATGGCCGGCCGGGGCAATCCCAGCGTAGGAGTGCCCCGGCGCTGCTTCTGCCAGCGATACCTCTGGCCCTGATACAAGTAGCCGTACTTTAAGGCCGAGACGAACTCCTGCGGCGTCCCCCCATAGTCTGTGTAGTAGGCGTCAGCCTTGCCTGTCATCGCCACCATGGCGGTGTGATGGTAGTCGTCATTCCACAGCGCGTCCAAGTTAAACCCACTCTCTTTTAGTGGCTTGAGCAGGCGGTTGTTCTGGGGCTCATTCTCGCCGATCAGAAGGATGGACCGGTTCCCCGCCGCCCGGCGTGCGTCGCGGCTGATTTCGGCTACGATATGTGGTTCGGAATCGTCATGGATGTCCTGCGTGGCGTCCAGGCGCAAGCCATCCAAGTGAAATTCGCGAATCCAGTAAGCGGCATTCTCGCGAAAAAACTCGCGCACCGGCCCGCTCTCCTCGCCATCGAAGTTGATCGAAGGTCCCCAGTCTGTCTTGTGTTTCTCGGTGAAGTAGAAGGTAGAGAATTTCGAAAAGTAGTTCCCATCCGGACCTAGATGGTTGTAGACCACGTCGAGAATCACGCCCAGACCAGCGGCGTGGGCGCGATTTACAAATGACCGCATATCGTCGGGCTTGCCGTAGATGGACGCCGGAGCAAACGGCTGCACGCCGTCGTATCCCCAGCCGAACTTTCCGGGAAAGTCGGCGACCGGCATCACTTCTACGACCGTGATTCCGGTATCCCGCAGGTACTCAATCTTTTCTGCTGCCGAGGCCCAGGTGCCCTCGGGGGTGAACGTCCCCAAGTGCAGTTCGTAGATGACCTGACCTTCGAGCTTCACGCCGGGCCAAGGGGCGTCGGACCAACGGAAGGCGGTGGGGTCCACCACTTCCGAAAATCCGTGTGGGCCGCTGGGCTGATAGCGCGAGGCCGGGTCCGGATACGCTTCGCCGCCGTCCGGCACATATTTATAACGCGTACCTGCGCCAATTTCCTGGGCAACGCCGGAGAAGTATCCATTGCCTTCTGCCGCCAGGGGGATCTTTTTCTGACTGTTTTCTAGAACGACTTCTATCGATTTCAGCCGTGGCGCCCAGACCCGCAAGTGCGTACCCCCTCCAAAAGAGGAAACTTCGGCGCCGACAGGAATACGCCTCGCCTGAGTTGAGGGCAACGGTGACACTCCTTTTTAAAGATAGATCACGAACGGGTTTACCTTTCTCATCAAGGCCCCGGATGTCACATTCTCTATCGAGATACAGGACTTTCGTGCTAACCTGCGATTGTGAAGCCGCTGAGCCATCTTCGTCAGCTAGAAGCGGAAAGCATCCACATTTTCCGCGAAGTGGCTGCGGAGTGCCAGCGCCCGGTGATGCTTTATTCCATCGGGAAGGACTCTTCCGTGCTGCTTCGCTTGGCCCAAAAAGCTTTTCATCCCGGGCGCATTCCGTTTCCGTTGCTGCACGTGGATACCGGCTACAAGTTTCGGGAGATGATCGAGTTTCGCGACAGATACACGGCCGAGCTCGGCGTAAAGCTGATCGTTCACACAAATCGTCCGGCGTTGGTTGAGGGCGCCAATCCGTTTGATTGGGGGACGCAACGTTGCTGTGGTGCGCTGAAAACTACGGCGCTTCTGGATGCGCTCCGCAACGGAGGGTTTGATGCAGCGATTGGCGGTGCGCGCCGCGACGAAGAAAAGTCGCGCGCTAAGGAGCGAGTGTTTTCATTCCGGGATACACGTGGCCAATGGGATCCGCGCAACCAGCGTCCGGAACTTTGGAACATATTTAATACTCGCGTAAACTCCGGCGAGAGCCTGCGCATTTTTCCGCTTTCGAATTGGACCGAGTTAGATGTTTGGCAGTACATCCATGCCGAAAACATTCCGGTTGTGCCGCTGTATTTTGCGAAGCTGCGCCCGGTGCTGGTGCGCGGGGATTCGCTGCTTTCCGTAGAACAGCCGTTTGTGCCACGGCTTCCCGGCGAGCAGACGCAAATGGTAATGTGCCGCATGCGGTCGCTCGGCTGCAGTCCGTGTACGGGCGCCATTCGGTCCGACGCCGATAGCATTCCGCGCATCATCGAGGAACTGGTGGGCATGCGGAACTCCGAGCGTCAGAACCGGGTGATCGATCATGACCAGGACGGCTCCATGGAACTGAAGAAGCAGGAGGGCTATTTCTAATGTCCGCTATCACTGCGCTTCCCTTCGTCGCTGAATCGTTCGAGCAGTTTCTCGAGCAGGACAGAGCCAAAGATCTGCTGCGCTTCACGACAGCGGGCAGCGTCGACGATGGCAAGTCTACGCTCATCGGCCGCTTGCTCTACGATTCGCAAAGTGTTTACGAAGACCAACTGGAGTCTGTGACGAAAGCTTCAGCGGGCCGCAATGCGGGCAAGATCGACTTCTCGCTCCTGACTGACGGCCTGCGCGCTGAGCGCGAGCAAGGCATCACGATCGATGTGGCGTACCGTTACTTTGCCACGCCTCGCCGGAAGTTCATCATTGCCGATACGCCCGGGCACGAACAGTACACGCGCAACATGGTGACAGGCGCTTCCACGGCAGACCTGGCCATTGTATTGGTGGATGCGCGCAAAGGGCTGCTGGCGCAGTCGCGCCGCCATACTTATATCGCGTCACTGCTCGGCTTGTCTCATGTGGTCGTCGCTATCAACAAGATGGATCTGGTTGGATATGACGAAGCTGTGTTCCGGCAGATCGAGCGGAATTTTCGCCAGTTCCTTACGCGGTTTCAGTCAATTGAGCCTTATTTCATTCCGATCAGTGCGCTGGCGGGAGATAACGTTGTCGCCCGCAGCAGCAATATGCGCTGGTTCCGTGGCCCCAGTCTTCTAGAACATTTGGAAACGGTGCCGGTCGGCGACCAGACGCAGCGGTCTGCTTTCCGTTTTCCTGTGCAACGGGTTGTTCGCCCCAATCAGGATTTCCGTGGCTACGCCGGTACGCTAGCGTCGGGGCACATCCGGCAAGGTGATTCCGTTGCTATCCTTCCTTCCGGTCGCACCACGACGGTTGCCGGCATCAGCACGTTTGACGGTGAACTTCAAGAGGCGCAGGCCGGGCAATCTGTCACGTTGACGTTGGCGGACGATCTGGATATTTTGCGCGGCGATCTGATAGCAACTCCGGATAGCTTGCCCGAAGTTTCCAACTCCATCGAAGCCACTTTGGTGTGGCTGAGCCAGTCGCCTTCAGAGCCAGGGAAGCGTTACCGGCTGAAGCACGGGACGCGTCAGGAACTCGCCGATTTAAAGCAGGTAAAGTATCGCGTCAACATTAATACGCTGGAGCAGGAGTCAGTTCAAGTCCTGGAAATGAATGCTGTCGGGGTTGTGACCATCGAGACGGCGCGCCTGCTAGCCTTTGACAGTTACCGGAAAAACCGCACCACCGGAAGCTTCATCCTGATCGACCCTGTGACGAACGCTACAGTGGCGGCGGGCATGATTTCCGGGGCAGCTTCGGCGCACGAGAGGCACACAGCGGACGCCGGGGTCACGTGGCGCCCGGAAGCCGGTGATCTGATCCTTTCGCTAGCGA
>CAXUCT010000003.1:13654-19113 GCA_964249415.1 uncultured Bryobacteraceae bacterium
GGGCACTACCGGTGCTCAACGAATCGATGACCCGGAAACCCTCGAAGTTCTTCAGCGCCTCCTCGAGCGTTTGCACATCATCTAACCGGAACCAGCCCATGAAACCGACCGCTGCTCGTGAATCCATCCGAACCGCCCTTGCGCTGGGAACGTCGCCGTGTCTCACCTGTAGTTTCCAAGCTGAGGACATGGCAGTGCTTTATTTGTTGCTCGAGCGGCGGCCTGATATTCCGGTGCTGTTTCTGGAGACTGGTTATCACTTCGCCGAGGTGTACCGCTATCGCGACGAAATGACTGCGCGTTACAACCTCAATCTTGTAAACGTGATTCCGGAGAAAACTGTCGCGCAACAGGAATCACAATTCGGGTTGCTCTATCAAGCGCAGCCCGATCAGTGCTGCAAGCTGCGCAAGGTGGGCCCGCTGTTTGCCGCGCTTGAAAACTACGATGTCTGGTTTACAGGCCTGCGCCGCGTGCAATCTCCCACACGGGCCAATCTCCAGGTGATCGACAATTTTCCGCTTCCCACCGGCAAGCAGTTGAAAAAGGTAAGTCCTCTGGCGGACTGGGACGACAAGGATGTCTGGACGTTCGCGCGCCAGCATGGCGTCCCACTCTTGCCGCTGTACGAAGCCGGTTACACCAGCATTGGATGCGAACCCTGCACCGCACTTCCAGCCGATGGCGCCGGTGCTCGGTCCGGACGCTGGGCCGGACGTAAGCTCGAATGCGGCATTCACATTGCTGAGGCGCATTAAATGGAAGTGCTGCTCGGATTCGCTATAGCGCTAGGCATCTCGCTGACCGGCGTGGGCGCCGGAAGCATGACTACGCCTTTGCTGATACTACTGCTGGGCGTGTCTCCGGCTACCGCGGTGGGCACGGCGTTGACCTTCGGCGCCATCGTCAAAATCGCTTCCGTACCGGTATACGCGCTACGCCGCCAGGTGAACTTTCGCATTCTTCGTTTGTTACTCGCAGGCGGCATTCCGGGTGTTCTTGCGGGATCGCTTCTGCTGGCCTTTTTGAAGCGCGGCTCTTACAATGGCATTCTCTACGGAGCACTGGGCGTTCTTATTGTTTCCGCTGCGCTGTTCCGGCTATACCGCGTACTCCGGCCGAAATCAGAGGCGGGTATTCGGGAGCGTTCCGGCCTGCTCTGGTCTCTAGCGGTTCCTATTGGCGCCGAAGTGGGCTTCTCCTCTGCTGGTGCGGGCGCGCTCGGGTCGTTGCTGCTGCTCAGCTTCACGAAGCTCACCGCGGCAGAGGTGGTCGGCACGGATCTGTGTTTCGGCCTCGGTCTTTCCGCGATTGGTGGCTTTATCCAGGTCGGCGCAGGCAACTATGACGCTGCTCTGCTGCTGAAACTCGTAGTCGGCGGATTAGCCGGCGCCTTTACCGGCTCACTCCTCGCCGGCCGCGTCGCTCAGCGGCCTTTGCGCGTCGCACTGCTCGTGATGTTGGTTGTTCTCGGATGCCAGTTAGCGCTTCACGGTCAGAAGCCTGGTCCTGACGTGCGTACGGTTCTGCGGGCTGCAGTCAAATAAAGAGCCGGCTGGCTATTGTTCGCGCAGCGTGCCGGCTGGGTCGATTCGAATGGCACGAGCCGCAGGGTTCCACGCCGCAAGCAGGCCCACTGCGATCATCACGAGAAGGGCGGTTGCGTACGTCGCGGGATCGCGCGGGCTTACACCATAGAGCACGGCTGATAGCAGCTTTCCAGCAACAAGCGTAAAGATGGTTCCTGCCACAGCACCGGCAGCGCAAAGCAGGAGAGTGCGTTTGAAGATCGACGCCAGCACTTGGCCCGATTGCGCGCCCAGGGCCATGCGAATCCCAATCTCGCGCCGTCTACGTGCCACCGCGTATGCCATCAATGCAAACAAACCAGTGGCCGCCAGCACGATGGCAAGCAGGCCAAAGACACCCAGGACGATGGCGGCGATGCGGGCCGGGAAGAGCGGCAATGCCAGCTGATCTTTGAGGCTACCCACACTGAAAAGCGTGAGTTCCGGGTCGATATCGAGCACCGCCTTTCGCAGAAGCTGGGTCGCTTTTTCGGGCGGCAGCGCAGTACGAGCGAGAAGCGTAGTCCATCCTGTTCCCGCTTGTGCACGGGCTCGAAACACCGCGGGATGCGGATCTTCGCCAATGTATTCGTACTTGCCGGTTTCGACGAGTCCGACGATTTCGAATCCCTTATCTGAAGGGTCCATGTTCAGGCGGAGATGCTGGCCCACCGGATTCTCATGCGCGAAGAACAAGCGTGCCAAAGCTTCGTTTACGATCACCACGCCCGGCGCGCCGTCTCGATCACGAGCGGCGATATCACGTCCTGAGAGAAGCCTTGTTCCGGCGGCCTGAAGGTAGCCGGGCGAGATGTCATAGATCATAGCGGCCCGCCAATCGGAGCGCGGAGGAATGGGCCGGTCCGGGCGTGAGATGACCTGATTGGACTCACCGGCGCGCAGTGGAAAATAGCTGATGATACCGGCGGATTGAATGCCCGGCAATGCCGGAACTGTTCTCATCAAGTCCGCATCGAGACGCCGGCCGCGGTCCGCGTCGTAGCCTTGCATCCTGGGATCGAACGAAACTGATACAGCATTGCTCGGGTTGAAGCCGAGATTCAGGCTGAGCGCGTGCCGGAGGCTGCGAACCACTAGCAATGAGCAGATCACCAGCATCACTGAGAGCGCAATCTGGCCGGCAACCAGTAGGTCACGGACACTCCATCGGCGCAGGTGATGGGAGATCGGCTCATTTTTGAGGCTTGGAATGACGTCCGCGCGGACGGCCTGTAGGGCGGGAACTAAGCCGAATAGAAGCGTCGCGCCGAGAGCGACGGCAGCGGTAAAGTACAGCACCGTACTGTCGGGATGAAGCGCGGTGGCGATAGGCAGATCTATCCGCGGATGCCACGAGCTAAAGAGAGTGCAGGCGCCGAAAGCAAGCGCAAAACCAAGTATGCCGCCGGTAGACGCAAGAAGCAGGCTTTCAGTCATGAGTTGCCGCAGAAGTTGCCATTTGCCGGCGCCCAGAGCCAAACGTATACCGATCTCGCGATGACGATCTGAGGCGCGAGCCAGCAGCATGCCCGCGAGATTGACACACGTCAGCAGCAACCCGGCCGCGGCAAGCGACATCAGCACAACACCGAAGTTTGTAATGGGCTGGCGCATGGCTCGGCCCACCAGACCGGGAGGCGATAAGTGGAACTTAGAATCCGGCTCTACATCATTGGGATAGGCTCGACTGAGTAGTTTGGCCACGCGGTCGAGATCTGCTTCAGCCTGCCCGCGCGTGACTCCCGGCTTGAGGCGCCCCACGACCCAGATATTTTGGGAGCCGCGCGAACCGAGCCAATTGTTTCCGGGCTCGATCTGGAGTTCCATGCTCATAGGAACCCAGTAATCCGCGGTCATAATCAGCTCTGTCCCGGAAAAGAATGCCGGGGCGACTCCGATAATCGTGAAGGGATAGCCGTTGATTTTGACTGCTCTTCCAATTACGTTCGGGTCTGCTGCGAAACGGCTTTGCCAACAACGATGGCTGATGACCGCAACGGGATGGGCGCCGGGATTGTTGTCTTCCGTGGGCGAGAAGAAACGGCCAAGCAGGGGCTTCACGCCTAACGTCTCGAAATAGTTGCCTGTCGCTTCGTAGCCCCACACGCGAAAGTTCTCGCGGGCTTGAATGCTGAGGCTCACCGGGTTGTAGCGGCAGGCAATCAGGCTTGAAAAGACTGTGTTCCGCGTGCGGAAGTCGAGATAGTTTGGATACGATATGTTGACCATCTCGCCCCAGTTCAGGGAGGCGAGTTGCTGCGGGTAGCGAACGGGTAGCGAACGCAGAAGGATGTTGTCAACGAAGGTGAAGACGGTGGTGTTTGCACCAATGCCGAGCGCGAGAGTGACAATCGCAATGGCGGTAAAAAGCGGAGTCCTCCGCAGCATTCGAGCTGCATACTGCAGATCGCGCACGAAGCTTTCAAGAAAGGCAGTAGCGCGCTGATCACGGCATTCTTCCTGGTAAAGAGAAAGCGAGCCGACCAGGCGCTGGGCCGCGAACTTCGCCTCTTCCGGCGACATGCCCGCCTGGATGTTGCTTTGGATCTCCTGCTCCAGGTGATTTCGAAGTTCCTCAGTGAGATCAGAGTCAAGTCTTCGGCGTCGGAAGAGCGACCCCAAAAGCATTTGCAATTTGCTGCGCCAGCGCATCTCGCCCCCTATATCGCTTCGATCACCAAGCCAATGGCGTTCGATAGCCGCTGCCAGCTGTCGAGCTCGGCTTTGAGTTGCTTGCGGCCGGCCGCGGTTAGGGAATAGAACTTAGCGCGGCGGTTGTTTTCGGAATCCTTCCGTTCCGCCTGAATCCAGCCCTGATGTTCGAGACGGTGGAGAGCAGGGTACAAAGAGCCTTGCTGAACCTGCAGAACGTCTTTGGATATTTGGACGATACGCTTAGCGATGGCCCAGCCATTCATTGGCTCGAGCGAAAGAGTCTTGAGAATCAGCAGGTCAAGCGTGCCTTGGACTAAGTCTGTAGGCTTACCCAAAATGGACTCCTTGACCATCTACAATAATGCCCGAGCTTGTAGATAGTCAAGGGACGCTTGCTGGATCCAGCGAAAATAGTAATGTTCTATCCAGTGACTAACTCCGGCCGGTATCGGCATTATAGGGCCTAGCGAAGTGCGAGCGGACCCTTCTTCTGAGTGCCAGTTCGCAATGTGTAAACAGGGGAACTCCTTTTTGCCCAAAGACTTAGCCTGATTCTAGGACTACAGCAGATCTTTGGAGTGCTCAGATAGGACTGTTTTCAATGCGTTCTTGAGTCGATAGGAGAAGTAAGGCATAATGTCAGGTAAGAAGTCCAATTTACTAAGGAAACAGATGGCGTCAGCACCCGTAAGGCCTGCCCCTTCCGAGAGGACGTCAATTGACAAAATCCTTGACCGCGCGACGGAGGTCATCGGCGATCGGGAGCAAGCCTTACGTTGGCTTGGAACTCCTGTTCGTGCGCTGAATTTCGAAACTCCCGTCTCTCAGCTCGCCACCCTCCCCGGCCAAGAAGCTGTGGAAACAGTGCTCACCAGGCTGGAACACGGCGTTTTCTGACCCAAGTCTATCGGCTGTTTAAGCAGATTTATCCTGCTGATAGTGGAAAAGGTGCGGCTCTTCGGGGCGGTCGTTGGAATTCCATCGGAACCGAAGTCATTTATACCGCTGGGTCGTCTCCTTAGGCGCTTTAGAGATCCTCGCTAATACATCGGTGCTCCCGGCCAATTACTCCTTAGCTGAAATCGCCATTCCTGACAAAGTCGCAATGGAACGCGTCCCGGATGCCCAATTACCAGAACATTGGGACTCTATGATGCCGGGTATCGAGACACAGCAATTCGGTGATCGTTGGGTGATTGAACAGCGATCAGCTGTGCTTTCCGTGCCATCGAGTGT
>CAXUCT010000003.1:19123-20573 GCA_964249415.1 uncultured Bryobacteraceae bacterium
CCCAGACTTCCAAAGCGTTCTGTTTTCCGTTCCGCAGCGTTTTCTCTTTGATCCTCGCCTGCGATAGGCGCGATTGTTACGCCAGCACGCCACGTTACAATGGCCTATTCATGGCACAGTTATTGGCTGGCAAGACCGCGTTGGTCTTGGGCGTGGCGAACAAGTGGAGCATCGCTTACGCGATCTCTTCCGCATTTGTTCGCGAAGGCTCGTCTCTCGTACTGGCCTATCAGGGTGAACGCCAGCGCGAGACCGTTGAAGAATTAGGCGCTGAACTAAAAGCAAGCAAGATTCTGAGTTGTGATGTCACCAAGCAGGAAGACCTGGATCATCTCGCTTCCGAGTTGAAGAGCGCGGCGCCTTCATTAGATGCAGTGGTGCACAGCATTGCGTTTGCCAACCGGGAAGACCTGAGCCGTCCATTTCTTGAAACCAGCCGCGACGGTTATCTTCTGGCGCAGGAAGTCAGCGCTTATTCGCTTGTGTCGGTCTCGCGCGCTGTCGTTCCTCTGATGACGAATGGCGGGTCCATCACTACATTGACTTATCTCGGGTCCACGCGCGTGGTACAGAACTACAATGCGATGGGGGTTGCGAAGGCTGCCCTCGAAGCCTCCGTGCGCTACTTGGCAAGCGATCTTGGGCCCCGAAATATTCGTGTTAATGCTATCTCGGCTGGTCCTATCAAGACCACTTCCGCGCGCGGAATCAAGGATTTTTCGAAGGTCCTCGATGGAGTGGCTACGCATGCTCCGCTGCGCAGAAATACAGACCCAGCCGAGGTGGCTGATACTGCGGTTTTTTTGGCCAGCGATCTGGGACGCGGAGTTACAGGAAACGTAGTATTCGTAGATGCAGGATTTCAGATTGTGGGCTTGGGCTCGGGCGAGTAAACTGGGTGAGCAAACGTGATCGGCCTGGTGCCTAACAGTTCAGCCGCCGGTTCGTCTCAATTGACAGCGGTTTCTGGGCTTCACTATTCTAGATATTTTCGTCGTGGCTGCAAGGGCTAAGCGCACGCTGCGTCTAGTCCAGTGATCGGCAAAGAGATCCGGACCGGCCCACGTTAGTTGATTGGGCTTGGTCGCGTTCGTCTAACCATATGATTCAGGTTGAAGATCTATCGAAAAGATACGCCCGCCATGTCGCTGTAAACGACATCTCGTTCACAGTGGAGAAGGGAGACATCGTGGGATTTCTTGGGCCGAATGGCGCCGGAAAAACCACCACTATGCGCATCTTGACGTGCTTCATGCCGCCCAGCGCGGGAAGAGCGAGTGTGGCCGGATTTGACGTCTTCGAGCAATCCTTCGAGGTGAAGAAGCGCATTGGTTATCTTCCCGAGACTCCGCCGGTCTATCCGGAAATGAGCGTTTCCGACTACCTTATGTTTGTCGCGCGCCTAAAGAATGTGCCCAGTAGCCAGGTGAAGAGCCGCACGGAACAGGTG
>CAXUCT010000003.1:20583-31305 GCA_964249415.1 uncultured Bryobacteraceae bacterium
GAACGCTGCTCGGTGGCGGACGTGAAATCGAAGTTGATTTCGAAGCTGTCGAAAGGCTATCGCCAACGCGTTGGACTTGCTCAAGCGATCATTCACAATCCGGACGTGCTCATCCTGGACGAACCGACCTCCGGGCTTGATCCGAAACAGATCACTGAGACGCGGGAACTGATCACGCGGTTGTCCGGCGAACACACCATCATATTGAGCACCCACATTCTGCCCGAGGTGGAGGCTATCTGCCGCAAAGTTATCATTATCAACCGGGGCAAGCTGGTGGCGACCGACTCGGTAGAACGCCTGAAAAATCGCGGCATTGGGAACGCGATCGAAGTAGAAGTAAACGCGGCGGGAAGCGCGGATGCCTCCGCCGTGCAGCAACGGCTCGAACAGGTTCCGGGCGTCAGTAAGGTTCTCGCGAAAACCAACTTCGCCGATCGTGTCATTTTCGAAGTCGAAAGCCTCGCCGGCCAGAGCGCTCGCGCCGATGTAGCACGGGCCATCGTCCAATCGGGATGGAATCTGCTGGAGCTTAAATCCACCACGCCCTCACTCGAAGAGGTCTACCTGCAGTTAACCGGATCGAACGCCGCCCCTGCCCTTCCCACAGTTGATGGAGCTGTTCAGTGAGAAATATTTGGACCATTTGCCGGCGTGAGTTGTACTCCTACTTCGTTTCTCCGATCGCTTGGGTGTTGCTCGCCATCTTCTCGGTTCTGAGCGGGTTCTTTACGTACATCATCAGCGCCAGCTTCGTCCGGGCTTCGCTGGAAGGTCAGATGAGCGGTCAAGCGATGCCTATGAACGTGAATGAGCAAGTCATTGCCCCCCTGTTCTCTAACATTGCGGTCGTTGGTCTCTTTCTCATTCCGCTGATCAGCATGCGGCTTTTTGCGGAGGAAAAGCGCCAGGGGACCATCGAATTGCTGGTCACCTCCCCCGTTCATGACATGGAGATCGTGATCGGGAAATGGCTCTCCGCCGTCCTGATGTACGCTTGCCTTCTGGTGGTCTTACTGCTGGACTTTTCGTTCCTGTTTATCTACGGCAATCCGGATTGGAAACCAGTGGCGACGGGCTTTCTGGGCATTCTGCTTCAGGGCGCCTGCCTGCTCGCGCTGGGAACGTTTATCTCAACGCTCACCAAAAACCAGATCGTCGCCGGCGCGGTTGGCTTCGCTCTGGCGCTGGTGCTATGGATTCTGAATTGGACCACTTCTTTCGGCAACTCGGATACGGTTCAGGTGCTGAATTACCTGTCTATCGTCAGCCACATGGATAGCTTCTCGCGCGGCGTGATCGACACCAAAGACTTGATCTATTACCTTTCTATGATTTTCCTTGGACTGTTTTTAACGTCTCGCTCGCTCGAGTCGTTGCGGTGGAGGGCGTAGATGGCAGACGTCATTCCAAACGGCTCAATGGGGCCAAACGGCGCAAGTGTTCGACCTACGGCGCGCAAAGACACGGTCGCAGCTCGTCAGGCGCGCTATGGCGCGACAGCCGGGCTCTACACCATCGTCGTTCTCACGGCGCTAGTCCTGATCAACTGGTTGGGCAATCGTTATAACAAGACTTACGACACCACCAGCAATAAGCGCTTCACCCTGTCTCAGGAGACTTCGAAGCTGGTGAAAAATCTGAAGAGCGACGCCACCATCACCTACATCGATAAGGGCAGCGGCTTCGATGGAGCCAAGGGAATGCTGGATCGTTACCGGAATCTGTCCCCGAAAATCCACGTCCAATACATCGATTACCAGAAGCAGCCTACGGTAGCCCGAGCCTATGGCCTGCGCTTCCCCGGGACCGCGTATGTGGAGATCGGCCAACGCCGCGAGGAAGCCAAGTCTCTGACCGAGGAAGGTATTACTGGCGCATTCCTGAAAGATCTGAAAGGCGTGCGCCGCGTTTGCTTCGTAAGCGGAAGCCAGGAGCACGCGCTAGACGGCACCGATTCCAATGGCCTATCCCAGTTCAAGACTCTTCTGGAACGGGACAACTACCAGGCGCAATCCGTCACGCTGCTCGATAAGACCGAAGTTCCGGCCGGCTGCACAGTGCTGGTCATCGCGGGACCCGGCGCGGATTACACCGCCAATGAAGTTACGGCCGTAAAGAATTACGTTGAAAGCGGCGGGCGCCTCTTGTCTCTCCTCGATCCACCGCTCGATTTCCAACATGAGCACATTTCTGAAAACACTGGCTTAAGTGATCTTCTGCAATCGTGGGGTGTCACCGAAGATAAGGATCTGGTTCTGGAGGAGAATCCTATGGGTCAGTTGTTTGGGTTCGGGGCTGAAATTCCTCTGGTCAGCAGCTACGGGTCGCAACCGATCGTAGCCGACCTGAAGAATAGTTTCACAGGTTTCCCCATTGCGCGCTCGATTCAAATCAAGAACTCCGGAAAGACCACTGTTGACAAGCTTTTCTCTACCACGGATCGTGCGATTGCAACCACTCGCCTTGACACCAACCAAGTCAATCCGGCAGATCCGAACAACAAAAAGGGTCCATTCATATTGGGCGCTGCGGGCACTTACAACACCGGCAAGACGGACAAGCCGGGACGCTTTGTGGTGATCGGCAGCTCTGGCTTTCTTACGAACAGCATGCTGGGCTTTCAAGCGAATCGCGACTTGGCTCTCAACTCCATCAACTGGTTATCTTCAGATGAAGACCTAATCTCTATCCGTCCCAAAGAAGCCGAAGACCGGCGATTAAATGTAAATCAGCGCCAAATGAATGTCTTCTTCTACTTCGATCTGATCGCGCTACCGCTGCTTATCATTGCCGGCGGGATCTCGATTTTCCTGAAGCGGAGATAGCATGCGGGAGAGAAACCTTCTCGTAGCGGCTGTCATTCTGGCTGCTCTCAGCGGGACTGTGTGGTGGGCAAAGCGCCATCCGCAAGCGGCGGCGCCGGCCACGCCAGCAGCCACTACGCCGAAAGTGGCGGACATACCCGCCGCCAACGTGCAGGAGATTGACCTGGATAAGAAGGGCGGAGCCGCTCTGATGCTTCAGCGACAAAACGGTAAGTGGGCCATCACCAGTCCGGAAGCGCTACCGGCAGATCAGGACGCAGTAAACGGCATCACCTCTTCTCTCAATCCGCTTACGGCCGACAATGTAGTGGAAGACAAGGCGGCGGACCTGAGCAAGTACGGTCTCAATGTTCCCAGCCTCACCGTTACGGTGCACGAGAAGAACGGCAAGTCTGACATCATTTACTTCGGCGATGACGTTCCCGCTGGTTCTCTTGTCTATGCGCGTTCCGGATCAGATCCCAAAGTCTATGCCTTGTCGTCCTCGACGAAGACTTCGCTTGATAAATCCGAGAACGACCTTCGGGACAAACGCCTGCTGACCTTCGATACGAACAAGCTCACGCGCATTGAACTCGCCTCCGGCAAATCGGATATCGAGTTCGGCAAGAACAATCAGAACGATTGGCAAATCCTCAAGCCGCGACCTTCTCGCGCTGACAGCTTCCAAGTGGAAGAACTCCTTCGCAAATTGACTGAAGCCAAGATGGATCTCTCCGGCGCGGCCGACGATCTGAAGAAGACCGATGCCGCTTACGCCTCCGGCCAGGCAGCCGGTACAGCGACGGTAAGCGATGCGGCCGGCATCCAAACTCTGGATTTGCGCAAGAACAAGGACGAGTATTACGCGAAGAGCAGCGCGGTCAAGGGCGCTTACAAAGTCTCGGCGGATCTCGGCAAAGAGATCGGGAAGCCGCTCGACGACTTCCGGAACAAGAAGATCTATGATTTCGGTTTCAGTGATCCGACGAGGATCGAGGTTCAGCAGGGTTCATCCGGCAAAGTTTACATTCGCAGCGGCTCAGATTGGAAGCTGAACGGCGCTACTGTTGATCCTGGTTCCATCCAGTCTTTGATCGACAAACTGCGCGACATAGCAGCGGCTAAGTTCGTCGATGCTGGCTTCACGGCGCCAGCCGCCACGATCACGGTCACTTCTAACGATGGCAAACGTGTCGAGAAAGCGGAATTTGCGAAGACGACGGATAGTTACGTTGCCCGACGGGCCGATGAACCGGCACTTTACAAGCTGGATAACAAAGCTGTAAACGACATCCTGGATTCAAGTAACGCGATAAAGCGAACGGCCTCTAGCGCGAAGAAGTAGAGGAGTGCCCGCTCCCAAAATGGTGGCGCCCATGTCTGCTCTGAATACCGATCTTTATCAACTCACCATGGCGGCGGGCTATTTTGCGTCCGGGAAGACACGCGAACAAGCCACGTTCGAACTCACAGTGCGGCGCCTTCCCGAGATGCGCAACTTCCTGGTTGCGGCGGGCTTACAGCAAGCGTTGGAGTATCTAATAAAGCTGCAATTCCGGCGCGAAGAGATCGACTATCTTCGGTCGCTTCCGCAGTTCAAGAACGTGCCGCCCGAGTTCTTTGACTTCTTGCTGAAGCTTCGTTTCACCGGCGATGTGTTCGCGCTGCCTGAGGGAACACCGGTTTTTGCTAACGAGGCTCTCGCGATTATCCGTGCGCCGCTCGTTCAGGCTCAACTGGTAGAGACATACCTGCTTTCTACCTTTGCTTTCCAAACCAGCGTGGCATCGAAAGCAGCGCGGTGCATGATCGCGGCGGAGGGTCGTTCGGTTGTTGAGTTCGGCAGCCGCCGCGCGCATTCTCCCGAAGCGGGTATTCTCGCGGGGCGTGCCGCCTACGTTGCCGGCTGTTCCGGCACTAGCAACACCGAGGCCGGCTTGCGTTTTGGCATCCCGGTGTTCGGCACCGCTGCACACTCGTGGACCATGGCGTTCGCGAGTGAAGAAGAGTCTTTCCGCTCGCTCCAGCAGTTGCTTGGTGATTCGAGCGTTTTTCTCCTAGACACCTACGACACCATCGAAGCCGCACACTTGGTGGCCCGCTTAGGACCACCTTGCTGGGGCGTGCGCCTGGACAGCGGCGATCTCGTTCTGCTCTCGCGCAAAGTGCGCCGGATACTGGACAATGCCGGCTTGCGGGATGCGAAGATTTTCGTGACCAACGACTTAAACGAACATAGGATTGCGGAGCTGGTCGGTGCCGGTGCGCCTATTAATTCCTTCGGCGTGGGCACGCAACTGGCTACCTCTGCCGATGCACCCGCGCTATCGGCGGTTTACAAGCTTGTTGAGCTGAAGCGCGGCGGGGCGGTTCACTACACTGCTAAGTTCAGCGGCGAGAAAAGCACGCTGCCGGGCGCGAAGCAAATCTATCGCTACCCCGATCGGGACGTAGTGACGCTTTACAGCGAGTGCAATACCGACTTCGGAGGTGAGCCGCTGATCCGCCCGATGGTCATGAACGGTGAGTTAGTAGAGCCGAGCCCGTCGAGCGCTTCCATCCGCGACTATGCGCAATCCGCGATCGGGGCGCTTCCGGAGGCGCTGCATTCGCTTGACCCAGTAGAACCGCATCGGGTCGACATCAGTCCGCGGCTCATCCAAATGGCGGAAAGCCTGCGCCATGACGTGCAGCCCGTGAAGTTCTAATCAATGCTGAAGACAGTTTTCTTTGACGTAGACACTCAGCTGGATTTTCTTTACCCGGGGGGAGCGCTCTATGTCCCCGGCGCTGAGAAACTAGTTGATGCTCTGGACGCGCTCACGCGTTACGCTTCGAGCAACGGCATCCAAATCATTTCCACTGCGGATGCTCACACCGAAGACGATCCCGAATTCGCAATCTGGAAACCGCACTGCATCGCCGGAACGGTTGGGCAACAAAAAGCCGGCGTTACGCTGCTGAATCAAGCGCTGGTGTTGAGCACGGGCCCCGATGCACTCGAAGAGATCCGCCCGCGGGTGGCTGAGGCGCGGCAGATCATTGTCGAAAAGCAGAAGCTCGATGCCTTCAGCAATCCGCATCTTAGTTCGCTGTTGAACTCGCTAGAGGCCGATCGTTACCTGCTGTACGGTGTGGTGACGGAACTATGTGTTCGCTGCGCGGCTTTCGGCTTGCTCGACAGAGGCGCGCGTGTTGAGCTTGTCCTGGACGCGATCCAGAGCCTGAGCGCACCCGAAGAGCGCGACTTCCTCGAACAATTTGAGATGCGTGGCGGCACGATGACGACGGCGCGCGAAGTAACCGCTTAATCGCTTGCCTAACGTTCGAAGGTCACCACGTGCTGGCCTGCCGGTAGCAGAACGGAACCATCTCTGCGCGCCCCGGCCGCGCGCCAAAACGGCGTGCCGTCCACTTCAATTGACGATACGGGTGTTCCGAGCATTGCCACTGCCCTGCTCCGGCTGGTATAAGATACGTCCACGTGGTTCTGTGAGGAATCGGCAGATTGAATATTGCCATTGAAGTCTGTCAGCGTGACCGCTGGTCTCGCAGCTGCCGGAGTGAGCGTATGTTTTCCGGCGGGCGCCAGGGCCGAGACACTGTTCTGTAAGGGCCAGATCTTGCCGTCCACTTCCACCGGTCCCTGCCAAGCGATGCGCGCGGCGTCGCGTGAATCAGTTTTGATTTCGTCCACATCCACATTCAGAACCGTGGCCGTACTGCCTGCGGCGGAGAGTAGCGGCAGGTCCTGTTTTTCTAGTGAATTCTCGAAATAGAGAGCGACGTGCGCGAAGGATTCCGCGGCTTGGTGTACCAGCTCCAGCAGCTCCACGCCGGTCTGCTTCTTCGTGGGGTAGACATCCTGATAGCGCTCTACCACGTTGATGTCCACGGCAACCTGCGCATGATTTTTCGTCAGCTGCTTATACTTCTCGCCCAGCTTTGCGTAACGTTCAGGGCCGAGGCTCCAAAGCGTCGCCGGATCTTCCACCAGCAGCGTGCTTCGTCGCGCTTCAATTAAGGGCAGGCTTCTTGCCACGTCTGCTCCTAGAGCATCTCGAATGCCGGGCTCGAAACGATCGTCGATATGCGTCAGCACAACGTCGAGATAAGGCTTCGCTGCTTTCACGTGATCGATCGCGTCCAGCCAGTCGCCTTGCATATGCGACGCCAGTTGCGCTCGGAAATCTAGAAACTTGCGGAGCGCTTCCGGATTTTTGGCATAGGATGAGCTCGGGTCGAACAACAGTTTTGGGTCGAAGCCCGCCGCGCGCTGAAATGCCGCCCTCACGTCTTCATTCATGGGCGTAAAGCGTGCTGGATTTGAAGCGCCTTCGAGCGATTCAAAATACAACTCTGCTACATTGACGCCATCCCAATCGAACTCGCGAAGCAACTGGCCCAACTCCTTCTCCACTTCACGGTGACAATCGGGGTTTTGCAGATTCATCAGCTTGCGCCAGTCAAGCTGCGCATCTTGCCCGGCGGCGGTCTGCTCGCGCCAAGCCGGATGATCCGCCCAGAACTTTTCGCTGACATGGGGAAGCTCCAGCCAGGCGTAGACCAAGATGGCGTTTCGATGACAAGCCTCTATCAGCTGCTTTAAATATTCGTCCTGCACCGGATCAGGTTCTACGTTGTGCCAAGCCGCCACGTGAAGCACGCCTACGCCGGAGTCGCGCCAGCGCCGTGCGAGATAGTCGACATCCGCCCGAATGCGATAGGAAGAGTCAAAGAAGGCCCACAGGTTGGTCGTCCGAGCGGGCACCGTCAAACCCAGATCAACGAGCGCCTGCAAAACGTAGGGATACCGCTCACTCCCGCTTTCACCGGGCGAGGTCGCAATCCATAAAATCCCGCCGTGGGCTGTTCGCTGGCCGGCTAAGAGCGGGATGCCCTTCCACTTCTCCGTTGCGAACACCTGAAATCCGTCGGGCAGACTAACTGTGGCGATGTTCAACGGCGGGTCCCAGAAGATCTGCATCTTCGGTGCGTGCACATCGGAAATCTGCCGCACGGCCACTGGGTCCGGTTTGGCGACGATCCCTAAACTCTTCGCCGCTGTCCCCATGCCCTGGACCACGACCAGATGGTCCTGCGCCAAGGCGCGTACATTCACCTGCGCCTCAGGGTCGAGCACCAAAACACTTGCAGGGGTCTTCTCGGGCCGGCTCGCAGAGTCCTGCGTCAGTCCCACGCACTCAAGAATGTTCTTCCATGGGCCGCCTGCGGCGCCAGTCGCCTGAAACGTGTTTGCACACGCGAGGGCGGGTAGTAACGTCGCCATCCAGCAGAAACGAACTGCTTGCATTCTCATTTGGTTGACACCGCATACCAGAAGCCGACGCGCACATCGTCGTAGTTGTAGTGATGGCGGTTATGCCTGTCGACTTGTGGTCCTTCGAGGTAAGCACCGCGGAGTAGGTCGGTGGTCCAATACACATTGCGGGGCATCCAATGCAGATGCACTTTGACGCCGGGCCCCATTTCGATGGTGTTGGCCCAGTATTCGTTCTTTACGTCGCGCGCGTAGTTCACATTGAAGAGCAACTGCGTTGTACTGTCCCCCCAGGTGTGAAAGGTACGTCCTGCCCGATTCTGCCAAAAAAGCATCCCGTCTTTATCGAAGCGGCTGACGTAAATTGCATCCGCGGTAGTTTCGTAGAACAGTCCCGAAGCTCCGCTACTCAGCAGGCTGCCGAACCCCTTCGCGAAATTGATACCGCCACGGTAATCAGGCGTTACGAAGTCTCGCGCGTTGGGCAGATACTTCACCGCCTCACCAGCCTCGGCCCAGCCTGTCAGGTGATACCAGGGCTTTGAAGACACGCCGATTCCGGAGATGATCGCCGTTTCCGATAAATATCCCGGTCCATATGCTGTCCGAATGGTTCCTTTCGCATCCACGTCAAAGCGCATCGAAAGGTAGAACGATAACAGCTTGTTGGCATCACCGAGAAATGGCAGAGGTATCGTGCGCTTCACTTGGCCGTAGCCGAAAAAGTCTTTCCAACGGCTGGAGAACATGGGCAAGCCCCACACTGTGGTTTGGGCAACCGGATCACCGCTTAAGGCGTGATACGCTTTCGACGCTTGCGCCGCGATGTCTGGATCTTCCGCCCGCCTCGCGAAATTAAGATACGGGAGGGCATCGGCATCATCATTCGCCAAGTTGTACGCCAGCCCGAGCTTCAGCGCCACTTCGGCATTGCGAGGATTTAGGTCGTGAGCTTGGCGCAGATACTTGATGGCGTCGCGCGTGTAGCCTAACGCGAGGCTCTTCTCGCCCATTTCCTTGGGATCGATTGCGGCCGCCGCCCCGGTCATTGCACCTGCTGCTGCGGCCGCCGCGTCCGGACGCTTCTTGAAGCCGTGCAGCGCGTCCAATTGCTCGCGCGCTAACTGGTCGTTCGGATCGAGCGCCAGCACCTGATGAAACTGCTCCAATGCCTCCGGTTCCTGGTGCATGGCCAGATAGAGGAACGCCAACTCTCGCCGCAGCGCTACATTCCGGGGATCGAATTTGATCGCATTCTGGAACTCGTATGGATAGGGATAACGCGAAGGCAGGTGTTCGAGCGCCAATTCCGCGGTACGCGAATCGGTCGACCGCGAAGCCGCAAGCAGCGCAGTATTTGCTTCGTCTACGCGGTTTAGTTGCTGCCAGACGCGCGCTAAAATCAGCAGCAGCTCGCTCAATTGCGGCTTTAGTTTCCGGCAGATTTCGTACTGTTCGGCCGCGAGTGGCAAGTCATCGCGCAGTTCCGCGAGCTGCGCCAACTCCCAATGGGCGCTGAACGTAGGGAGGTCATTCGGATTAGCCGCACGCGCCAGTGCTTCCTTCCAACGAGTGATGCCGTCGGCAAGCGGCCGGTCAATGTTTTGAAACGCCTGCTCCGCGGTAGCTTTGGTAGCGCTGTTTTCGCTGTGACGCAGACGGTCGAACATGCGGCGTGCCTCAATCGGCTGCTTGGTTTCAAACGCCAGAAAGGCAAACTCCAGCGCAGCAGTGTCGTCGTGCGGCTGCAGCTTCAGCGCGGCCTCGAATTCATCGCGCGCATCGGCATTCTCACCAGCCTTCAAGAGCGTGTAGGCCAGATCCTTGTGGGCATTTTCGTTCGCGGGTTGCTGAGCAAGCGCTTTGCGAAAAAGCTCGATCGCGCTGTCGTAATCTTTTTGGGTGCGCGCCTTGTAAGCCGCATTGAGTTCCGCGTCTCCGGGGGGCAACTGTGCCAGCATGCACCTTGCAGTTATTGCGAGCGTCAAGACCAGAAAGCTCCTAAAAGGCGATCGTTTCGTCACGGCTTGCTGTTGGATTAGTTGGGGCAGCGGGCTTGGATTCTCATGGCGGGCAGCTACAAAAGCGATAGCATTGAGAGCGGCTGGGAACGGGAGGGGTGCAATGAATCCGAAGGAAGGGATACGAAGGATAAGACTACTCGCGAAGCGGTTGCTGGTGATAGGTGCTGTGGCGCTAGCAGTAGGCATCTGGCTTGCGATTGTGTCTCACTATGCACGCATTGCGATTGCTTTGCTCCCCATTTGGCCGATCGTTGCCTTCTGGGGCATCTCTGCCGGTACCCTTCTTTGGATGCTTGCCTGGATCATTGAAGGATTTACGGCCGACGCGAACTGATCCGGAACGAACTATGCGGATGAGTTGCGGTAAGCGGTCCGGATATCTCATTCGCCCATGCAGGCAGTCTGCGGCTGCGGAGGGCGGTCAGGCGGTGTTGTTCGTGGTCGCTAGGCGGCTTGCGCGAGATTCGGCTGCTCGGCGCGGGGCATGTTCAGAGCGTTCGCGATAACGATTTCGGTTTCGTGGCGCTGCCTTTGGGCTTCGCTGAGCCACACACGGGCTTGATGGAGCTCCTGAGCGCGACCTTCGGCGGCTTCGCGACGTATTTCC
>CAXUCT010000004.1:0-15565 GCA_964249415.1 uncultured Bryobacteraceae bacterium
CGCGATGATCGCTGTCGAGAAAATGAATTTCGATTATAAGCTGACAGGCGGCAACGAACACCATCGCCCGGTTCGTGTATTTGACGATGGTGCAAAGACCTACATCCAGATGCCTCAAGAGATGCAGAACCGCGAAGCACCGGTGCTGCTGATCCTTGCAAGCGACGGCAAAGGCGAGATGAGCAACTACCGCGTTCGGCAGCAGACCTACATCGTGGATCGCCTGTTCGACCGGGCTGAGTTGGTCTTAGGTTCCGGCAAGAAAGCTCAGAAGGTGGAGATTGCACGGGTTGCGCCCTGAGGATGAAAACACCGAGGTCCCGAGGCCGCCGCTTGAATCGCCCACGGGTCTTGATCTTCACCCGAAGCCGGAGAGCTCCCCGCGAGTCAGCAAGCGTGTGGGACTCATTATCGGTGTAGTGGGATTGCTAATTCTGATCGGCTTCGCGTATGGCGGCTATCGGCGTTCCGTGAAGGCAGAAGCGAATGCCAGGGCGCATGGTCTGCCGAAGGCGTTGGCTCCGGCCGCTGATGCGGAAATCGTCCAAAGTATTCCAGCGGGAAACGCGGCGTTTGCACACAAATCCACAACTCCGTCGACCGAGCTGGAGCCGCCAGATGACGGCATAGGCGTCCTGTCGAACCCTTGTTTCAGCGAGGGCAAACCAAATGCACATTTCCGATTCAACCCAGAGACGGGCCAACCTTGCTCCGCGCCGCTGGAAAGGGTTGTTGTAAGAAGAGCGCCGGGCCAGGGCTCCTCGGCAGTTGCCCCAGTACAAGTGCACGAAGCGACAACTGAGGAAAAGGCAATTACGGCATGGGCTGAGCAGGAACGGGCAGCAATGAGGGCTCCAACAGCAATTCATAGTTCGGAGCAGAGTGGCTATTCAGCTGGCCAGCACGGTGCGGCTGCGGCACCGGGTGCTGATCCAGAGAGTGTCTTGCAATTGGCCCGAAATCTGTCCAGCGGAGGGGGAAACGCCACCGGCGGCGCCACGACGGGGCGCCCTCTCGCGTCCCTAAACGATACCGACGAATCCACAAATCAAAACGAGCAAACCAGAAAGCAGGCATTTTTGGAGACCGCCGCCGTTCATCAGACCGATGACTATCTGCGCTCAAGTCGTGAAGCCCCGCTGTCCAGCTACGAGATCAAGGCAGGCTGGGAAAGTCCAGCCGTCCTGGAACAAGGCCTGAATTCCGATCTCCCAGGCGAGTTGAAGGCGCTTGTAACTGTCAACGTATACGACACAGCAACCGGTCAGTTTCTGCTTATCCCGCAAGGGTCTTGTCTCGTCGGCAAATATAACTCCCGTGTGACCTATGGTCAATCCGGTGTCCAGGTTGTGTGGAGCCGCGTTATTTTTCCAGACGCTTCCTCGGTCGATCTCAACGGAATGGAAGGCCTCGACGCCCAGGGCAATGCTGGTCTGCACGATAAAGTCGACCGGCACTACAAGCGTTTGTTTGGTTCGGCTGCTCTGAGCGGCCACTTCAGTGTTGCCTTTGACGTCTCGCAGCGCCAGAACCAAAGCGTTCTCAATTACCCGAGCCCAACCCAAACAGCAGAGGCGTCTGTCAGCAGGAACATGAGCGAGACCGGCTCGGCTATCACCCGCCGCAATCTCAACGTCCAGCCGACAATCAAAGTCCCGGCTGGCTATCGTTTCACAGTCCGAGTGAACCGAGACATCTTGTTCGACGGCCCGTATGAGCCGATCCAAGCTGACCCGCGGCCCCTTCCGAGAGGGACGCAGTTGCAGCAGCGGTCGAGCTTGATTTCAAAGTAGTGCAAGGAAGGATGAACCATGACTAGTTCAGAACTGGCGAGAGAGGCGTTTGCGACGGTTGAAGCGAAGATTCTCGGCCGACCGTCTGTTGTTGAATTCGAGATGGCATACCAAGCCCGCGTGGCGATCGAGAGAATCCGCTTCGCTATCAAGCTCACCGAAAAGGCCCTGCCCGTAACAGCGGACGGCCACGAAACAGGCATGCAGCTACTGGATGCTCTGGACCGTCTGGAATCTCTTGATCGCAGGTCCAGGAGCGATCCAGAATCGGGCAGGCAGCCGCGAGTGCAACAAATGGCGTACCGCGCAACGGCGGCGGCGCGACAGGCCGCCAATAGGAGGGACCTTGGGTTCGACGGTGATTCCAATTCATCAAAATCCGCAGGAACGAAGCGCTACATCAAGTGCTGGCGACGCTATGATTGAGGCCATCGCCGAAGCCGTGGCTCTGAAACTGGAGCGCATTGTGGGTGCGTCACAACGGCTCATGGAGATTGAAGTTGCAGCTCGCTATCTTGGCATGACTCCTCACGCGCTTCGGCACAAGGCTAGTGTGGAAGTTCCCTGCGTGCGAATTGACGGGAAACTGCGCTTCGACCGGAGGGATCTTGACCGTTGGATCGACCGCGCTAAGCGCGAAGGGCTCTAATAGATATATCCGCATGGCCAGAGGCAAAAGAGGAACAGGTCAGCCATTTCTCCGGGGTCGCATATGGTGGATAAAATTCTACGTCAACGGCAAACCCAGGTTTGAGTCTTCTCACTCAGCCAAAAAGGCCGACGCCGTTCGTCTTTTAAACCAGCGCAGAGCGGACTCAGATCAGGGCAAGCTTCCGCTTGCCGACTCCACCACTGAGGACCTTCTCCAGCTCTATCTCACGGACATGAAGAAGAACGGCCGTAGCAGTCTTTCCGATGCCGAGAACAATGTTCAAGAACACTTACGACCCGCGTTCAGCAGGCGCAAGGCTGACGACATAACATCCGGTTTGATCGACCAGTTCATCACAACGAAGCAAGCCGCCGGGTACGCTAATTCATCTATCAATCGGTATCTGTGCTCGTTGAGAAGGGCTTTCAAGCTTGGACAGGAAGCGACTCCACCTCTTGTGTCGCGTGTACCGAAGATTCGCATGTTGAAAGAGGACAACGTCCGCGAAGGCTTTTTGGACCATGCGCATTACGGGAAGCTTCGGGATTCTTCCTGATCATCAACGCCTAGTGTTCGTGATCGCGTATCATCTCGGACTCCGAGTAGGCGAAATCCTCAACTTCGCTGGGACCAGGTCGATTGGTTCGCAAACATGCTCCGGCTGGAGAAACGGCAAACGAAAGCAAAGCAGGCCCGTCAAGGACCACTGTACGGAGAGCTTCGGCAATGGCTTGAGTTCGCGCACGCTCGTCGACACGATTGCGCTTACATCATTTCCTACCGTGGGCATTCCATCACTGAAACGAAACGTGCTTGGAATACCGCAAGGCGCGCGGTCGGTTTGCCAGGATTACTGCTCCATGATCTCCGGCGAACCGCCGTCCGAAACATGATCCGAGCCGGTGTACCCGAGAAAACAGCAATGTTGATTTCGGGTCACAAAACACGGAGTGTTTTCGAAAGATACAACATCGTCGACGAGCGGGATTTCCACACAGCTGGGCGGAAGATGCAAACGTACTTGGAATCCCAACGAGTAGTTACAGAAGAAGTGACAATCGCGGCCCCCGGCACAGACCCTCAAAGGAAGAATGGCAGCGGTTTCAATGAGTTATCTGGAGCCACCCGCCGGGATCGAACCGGCGACCTGCTGATTACGAATCAGCCGCTCTACCCACTGAGCTAGGGTGGCCTCGGAACTTTTCCCAGTTTATCGTAGTACGCGCCCGAAGGATTTTCGTCAAAGCGCCAGTTATCGTAAGAATAGGCCGTTGCTGATCTGCGCGCCGCGGTCCACTCGAAAGCACGCCAGAACGCTTTGCCCGAACTACCGGAAGTCGAAACAGTCGTTCGATCCATTGCTCCCCATATCCTGGGCCGGACTATCGAATATGCGGAGCTCACGTCGCGTCGCGTAACTCGCGGCGGCCTTGCCGAAACTGGGGCTGCGCTACCCGGCGCCGTGATCAACGCCGTGCGGCGCCGCGGAAAGCAGATCTTCATTGAGCTGGATCGCGGTGTCCTCTACGTTCATCTCGGCATGACCGGCAAGTTGCTATGGGATGTAGAGCGTGGGAAATACACCCGCGCTTTTTTCCAGTTGGACCGCGGCGCGCTGGTCTATAACGACGTTCGCCAGTTCGGACGGGTCGAGTTTTTCCCTGTCATTCCGGAGATGCTGGAGCGCGTGGGCCCGGATGCCTTGCAGGTGAGTTTCGAACAATTTTATACACGTCTGAAGCAACGCCGAATGAAAATTAAGGCGTTGTTGCTTAACCAGGCGTTTATCGGTGGTGTGGGGAATATCTATGCAGATGAGGCATTGTTTGCGGCCCGTATTCACCCTCTTGCCCTAAGCAGCCGCATCTCGTCGACGCGAGCCGAGCGTTTGCACTGCAAGATGCTTGAAGTGCTGAAACTCGCTATTCAGCACCGGGGTTCTTCTATCTCTGACTACGTGGACGGCGCCGGCAATCCTGGCGAGTATCAGCAGCTGCATAATGTTTATGGCAGGGCGGGGAAGCCTTGCCCGCGTTGCGGAGCGGATATCCGGCGCATCGTTGTCGCGCAACGCGGAACGCACTACTGCCCGCGCTGCCAGCGAGCTTGACTCGCCGGCTGCTCCTCATCCAAAGGCGCGGCCTGGCGAATTACGTCGACCACCTCGGCGACAGTCTTCATCGCCTTCACGTTGTGTACGCGAACGATGTGCGCGCCATTCATAATGCTCGCTGCTACTGCACCTGCGGTGGCGAACTCTGTATCTTCCTTTTGTTCCTTCCGGAGGAAAGCCTTGCGTGAGGGGCCAATCAGGATCGGCAAATCAAATGACCTTAGCAACCCAAGCTGCGCTATGATCTCGGAGTTTTGTTCGCGCCGCTTCCCGAACCCCAGGCCCGGATCAATCACAAGTTGTCGCTTCTGAACTCCAGCCTGCCTGGTTCGATGAACTGCAGCCTCAAGATCGATACTGATGGACCGCATCAGATCTTTCAAGGGGGGCAGTTTCGCCCAAGTCTCTGGGTTCCCTCTCATATGATTGATAATCAAGCCAGCGTCGTACTTCGTGACCACTTTCGGCAATTGCAAATCGAGAAGAATGCCGCTGGAATCATTGATGATCTCCGCGCCGTGCTCCAGCGCCTTCTCTGCGACGCCCGACTTGTATGTATCTACTGAGATCGGGATGCTGAGTTTGCCGCGAAGCCGCTTTAGCACCGGGATTAAACGGCGCAACTCCTCTGCTTCTGAAATTCTTTGTGAACCGGGGCGAGTGGATTCTGCACCTAAATCGAGTATGTCCGCCCCTTCATCTTCAAGCTCAATTGCGCGTGCAAAAGCCCTATCGGGATCTGCGTACGTGTGCCAGACGAGCGACAATGCATGCAAAGTGTAGGCTCCGCAATGCGCGCGCGTCAGTGCTTCAACGGCTCTCTCCACTTCAACATCCGTTCGCGGGCCCCTGGTAATTGCTCGTCGACAATCTTGGCGATCTCGGGACGCGTGGAGCGTAGCTCTTCGAGGAACGCTTCTGCGGTGTCGGCGGGGGCTTCATTTAAAGGGCCGCCCCAAGTGACACGCGCCCCTTTAAGAAAGTCCCGGAAAAGCTTCTGAAGCATTTCCTCTAGCACTGCCGACAAATGGTGTCCGGAAAGGCCAGTGCCTCGCAACGCCTGTTGCGCTGCAAGCAACAACGGCATTGGCAGTGCAGTCGTCAGCAGCTCAGCGGCAAAATAGAGTTCCTTTGTATCGCTGCGGATCTCAGCGGTATGGGCTTCATTGTTCTCCAGAAAACGCCGTGTTTGCCGGACGGCCGGTATTTGTCCTTCCACCACAAACCATTGGGCATGATTACTAGGAAAACCAAGCAGTGTAGCCACTGAGGCCCCGCGCCGCCTTAGCGGTTCCAAGACGCTGCTATTAAGCCAGCTTTCACAAAGCACGAATAGCAGATCTTTAAAAATAAGTTCGGCAGAACACAGCTCTTCCACAACACGAGGAACCACTGCATCAGGAATGCGCAGTAAGATAAGTCGCGCCGCCTGCAGTTCCTCATACTCAGCAACTGCATATCCCGCGCGCAACATATTTGATAGGCGACGCGCGACGCGGAACGAGGCTGACTTGACGGGTCCCAGCTCTTCGCTCAGTTTCGGTAGCCGAAGGACCGAGGAAGTGGCTGCGTTACCCTCTACCACTAAGCCGAGTTGCACCTGTTTCTTCATACAAGCCCTCCGCCCTTAGTGCTCTGATCCGGTCCCGGAATTGTGCTGCCTTCTCAAAGTCGAAAAGCTTCGCTGCTTCCCGCATCTTCAGTTCCAACTCCGTTATGAGAACGTCTCGTTGCTCCGGACTCAACTCCACTGTCGGCTCGGGATCCATATCGAGTGGAACAGTGACGTAATCTCCTTCAACCACCGCAACCAAGCTCATATCGATAGGCTTGATGATGCTCTGAGGCGTTATATCATTCACTTCGTTATAAGCCTGTTGAATAGCGCGCCGGCGGTCAGTTTCCCGCATTGCCCGTTGCATGCTTTCTGTTATCACATCCGCATAAAGAATCGCTCGCCCCTCTACATTGCGTGCCGCGCGGCCGATCGTCTGAATCAATGAGCCGCTAGATCGTAGAAACCCCTCCTTGTCTGCATCCAGCACCGCAACCAGCGAGACCTCCGGAAGATCCAGCCCCTCGCGGAGTAAGTTCACTCCAATAAGGGCATCATAAGCTCCCCGCCGTAAATCGCGAAGGATCTTAATGCGATCGAGAGTACTGACTTCAGAATGCAGATAAGCGCATTTCACGCCAACCTCCGCATAGTACTCAGCCAAGTCTTCTGCCATGCGTTTTGTCAACGTGGTGACAAGCACCCGCTCATTGCGCTCGGTCCGAACGCGTATCTCGTTCAGCAGGTTATCCACCTGTCCCTTTATCGGACGGATGTCGATTGGCGGATCCACCAATCCGGTTGGCCGGATCACTTGTTCTACAACGACCCCAGCCGCTTTCGTGAGTTCATAAGGCCCTGGCGTCGCCGAAACATAGACCACCTGGTTGACGCGATTCTCAAACTCCTCGAAGGTGAGCGGCCGATTGTCCCGCGCGCTGGGAAGACGAAATCCGTAATTCACCAGAATGTCTTTCCGTGAGCGATCGCCGTGGTACATGCCCTGCAACTGCGGAACAGTTTGATGGCTTTCGTCGATAAATAAAAGTGCATCGTTCGGGAGATAATCCAGCAGCGTTGGTGGCGCCTCGCCCGGGAGACGGCCGGAGAAGTGTCGCGAATAATTCTCAACGCCGTGGCAATAGCCGATCTGCTTAATCATCTCCAGATCGAACATCGTGCGCTGATACAGCCTCTGCGCCTCAATCAGCTTGCCGCTCGTCTCCAGTTCCTTGTGCCACCATTGCAACTCGTTTTCGATGCTCTGCATAGCCTGCACGCGCGTAGGCGCGTCCATCACGTAATGTGTCTTGGGGTAAATAGGCAGGCGCAGGTAGGTTTGCTTCACTTGCCCCAGCACGGGATCGATTTGGCTAAGCGACTCGATCTCGTCGCCCCAGAGCTCAATGCGATACGCATTGTCATCGTAGGTCGGATATAACTCAACCACATCGCCACGCACTCTAAACGTGCCCCGGCGGAAATCGTGGTCGTTGCGCTCGTAAAGAATCTCAACCAGCCGCTGTAACAATTCCTTGCGGCTGATCTTTTGCCCCTTTTCGAGCATCAGCAGCATTCCGTAATAGGCTTCCGGCGACCCCAGGCCGTAGATGCAGCTCACGCTAGCGATAATCACGCAATCGCGTCGTTCGAACAACGACCGGGTGGCAGAAAGCCGCAGCTTGTCCAACTCGTCGTTGATGGTCGCTTCCTTCTCGATGTAGATGTCCCCTGAGGGAATGTAAGCTTCCGGTTGGTAATAGTCGTAGTAGCTGACGAAATATTCTATGGAATTACTCGGAAAATAACTCTTGAACTCGTGATACAACTGTGCGGCTAGCGTCTTGTTGTGGGCAAGCACCAGCGCGGGCCGCTCAAACGCTTCGATGATCTTCGCCATCGTAAATGTTTTGCCGGATCCCGTAACGCCTAACAAGACCTGATGCTTGTCGCCGTCTAGAACGCCCCGCGTAAGTTGCTCAATCGCGCTCGCCTGGTCTCCGCGCGGCTGATAGTCGATGCCTAATTTGAACGGCACACCTCAGTATAGAGAAGCCGAGGGCGGAAGAGCGATTTTACTTTCGTTTGAGGATGAACGTTCGCTAAAGAAGCACCGGCATGGAAGCGATTCTCTCCCGCTCAGCATTAAATTCACAACCAATCAATGCGATACACGCGATCAAGTACAGCCAAATCAGCAGAACGATCACGGTTCCTATGCTTCCGTAAAAAATGTTGTAGTTTGCAATGTGTCCCACGTACCAGGCGAAGGCCGCCGTGGCCAGCAGCCATAGAGATGTGGAGAGGAAAGCGCCTGGCCACACGCGTGTGAACCGGGAGCCTGTTTTGGTCTCTAGCCACTCGGGCTCTGGCCGGTGGTTTGGTCCAAAAAAGTACAGCAGCCCCGTCACAAAGGTCGTGGTACAGAATGCCACTACGTAACGCGCTGTTCGCCAAGCCAGTTCGACAGGCGCGCTGATCTCTGCTATTCCAACCCAATGAATGAAAGCCGCCTCGCCCCGGTCGCCAAAAATAATCAGTAACGAAGCTCCTACCGCCGGGAACGCTGCGATCAACACCAGGAAGATCGCCATGGCGCGCTGCTTCAGGAAGGGCCGTCCTGAGGGAACGCGGTAGGCGGCCTGGAAACCTTCCATCAGACTGATCATCGCTCCTGATCCGGCCCATAGCGATAAAATGATCGCCACCACCGGCAGTGAGATAGGTCTGGAGCCTCTCTCGCGCAAGCGCGACAAAACGAGGTCCTCCGTGCCTGGAGGCACAACCTCTCGTACGAAGGTGGCAATAACGTGAACTACCGCCTGCGCGTTTGCCTGAATTAAAACTGACGTCAACGTGGTCAGGATGGGAAAGAGCGAAAGCAAAAACGAGTAAGCGGCTCCCTTTGCAATCCCGAAACAGTTGTCCTCATACGCTGCCACGAAAGCGCGTCGTAGAAGCCAGAAACCCCTCGCCGCGAACCCCGGCTCAATGATGACGAACTTGGGCCGCGTGGACGGGGACGTTGTTTCCGGACGCGCTTCAACGCTATCCGCCATGACTGCGGCTCTCCGCTCGCTCCGTATAAGTAATTCTGTCCACCGTTTAGTGTCCTTGGTATTCTGTTATTCTTACAGGTCGTTCTCCTGCCTATTCCGGTCCTTCGAGCCGCATCGCCAGCTTAGGCCGAACAAACTAGCATGCAAATTTTTGAGCTAACTCGGCGCCTTGTCGATATTGAGTCGATTACGCCGAATGAGCGAGAGGTCACAGATTTCCTGTGGCATCACCTTAGCGGCTTGGCCGAGCAGTTCAATGGCCAGCTCGAACGCATGCCGGTCGAAGCATATCGCGACAACCTATTTATCCGCTTCGGCGAGCCTGTGGTCGTGTTGTCCACCCATATGGACACCGTGCCACCCTTCATCCCCTCGCGTGAAGACGACGAGCACATCTGGGGCCGCGGTGCTTGTGACACCAAGGGCATTATCGCGGCGATGGTCGTTGCGGCAGGACAGTTGCTTGCTTCCGGCCAGCGGAACTTCGGCCTTTTGTTTGTGGTCGGTGAAGAGCGTAACAGCGCCGGCGCACACGTGGCGGCCAGAACTCCTCGGGGCAGCAAGTTCATTATCAATGGAGAGCCGACCGAAAATAAGCTTGCTCTCGGCTCAAAAGGTGCGCTTCGCTATGAGATCGCTGCTAGCGGCCGTATGGCTCATTCGGCGTACCCGGAATTGGGTGAGTCGGCAATCGAAAAGCTTCTAAACGCCGTCGAGCGCATCCGCTCCATCGATTTGCCGGTGGACGAAGTGCTCGGTCGAAGTACCCTCAACATAGGGACTATCCGCGGCGGTCGCGCCCCCAACGTCATAGCAGATCAAGCGCACGCGGAACTGTTCATCCGTGTTGTAGGCGATGTGACCGTTCTTCGCAAGCAGGTGGAAGCTGCTGCATTTCCTGATGTGGCCGCCAACGAAGTCCTATTTATTCCTGCCGTCCATCTGGGTTCGCTAGACGGTTTTGATACTACAATCGTTGCCTACACCACCGACATCCCGGCTTTCGGTAATGCGTGGGGCCGCCCTTATCTCATTGGACCTGGCACCATTCATGTCGCGCATACAGCAGAGGAGCGCATCCCAAAGTCTCAACTGCTTGACGCGGTCACGCTGTACATGCAACTTGTAAAAGAGCTGTCGCTCGGAAATTCTTAACCAGGCAGGCGCAGCATAAGAGAAGCAATATGACGCCAATCGAAGTAGGTGTTCTAGGCGGAACTGGCATGGTGGGCCAGCACTTCATTCGCTTTTTGCAGGGCCATCCCTGGTTCAATCTCACATGGTTGGGAGCGAGTGACCGCTCGGCCGGCAAGACTCTCAAGGACGCCACGGCATGGCGGCTCGACGGCGACATGCCCGCCTCGGTCGCCAACATCGTCGTCTCTGATGGGAAGCCAGGCCGCGCTCCACAACTTGTTTTCTCCGCGATGGACGCTTCAGTTGCTACAGAGATTGAGCGCGATTTCGCGCAAGCCGGGCACATTGTGGTCTCAAATTCACGTAACCATCGTATGGAGGCCGATGTCCCATTGCTCGTCCCCGAAATCAATCCCGGTCATCTCGCGCTTCTACATTCACAGCAAATGAATCGCGGATGGAAGGGGATGATCGTCACCAATCCGAACTGCTCCACCATCGTATTAACCATGGCGCTGGCGCCCCTTGTGCGCTTTGGAATTCAGCGAGTGATAGCGTCCACTATGCAGGCCGTTTCTGGAGCCGGTTATCCAGGTGTCTCATCCATGGATATTCTCGCGAATGTCATTCCCTTTATCGACGGAGAAGAAGAGAAGATGCAGCAAGAAACGCAGAAGATTCTCGGCAACATCTCCGATGGCAAATCAGTCCCGCTTGCTGCTCGCGTGAGCGCGCATTGCCATCGTGTCCCCGTGCTCGATGGACATACGGTCGCCACCTCGGTGGAGTTCTCATCAAAACCCGCATTAGACGAGGTTCGCGCTGCCCTGAATGAATTTCGCGGTCTTCCACAGCAACGCCATTTGCCGAGCGCGCCCGCACAGCCGGTCATCTACATGGATCAGCAGGATCGACCCCAGCCTCGCCGCGATGCCGGCCGTGAGAATGGCATGAGCGTCTTTGTCGGCCGCGCACGCCAATGTCCAGTCCTCGTTCTGAAATTCGTCGCCTGCGGGCACAACACAATCCGTGGCGCAGCTGGTGCCGCTGTGCTGAATGCCGAGCTGATGGTCTCTGAAGGCTTTCTCGACTAGCGATCATGATCGTGATGAAGTTCGGCGGAACCTCCGTCGAATCGCAGGACGCCATTGCCCGGGTTGCCGCCATTGTCCAAACCGTTCAGGAGAGACGGCCCATTGTGGTTGTTTCCGCCATGGGCAAAACCACCAACAAGCTGCTTCAGGCGGCCCAAGAGGCTGCAGCCGGGCGCCGCGAACAGGCACTCGCTATCGTGGAAGAACTTCGCGCTCATCACACCATCCAAGGGCTTGCGCTCGCAGGTGCAGCGGCGGCAGATCTCGACCGCTATATTCGCGCGCATTTCGACTGGCTCGAAGAACTCGTTAAAGGGCTCTCCGTCGTCGGCGAACTCTCGCTTCGATCCATGGACGCCTTCGCGAGCGTCGGCGAGCGTCTGTCTAGCTTGATTGTCGCCTTCGCATTCCGGTCGGCTCGCATGCCAACCCAGCATGTGGACTCGCGTAAGGTGATTCTCACCGACGATCGATTCACCCAAGCCCAACCTCTTCTCGATCAGACATACGCTCTGCTTCAGGAGTACGTAAAGCCCATTGCGGAAGATTCGATAGTCGTAATGGGCGGTTTCATCGGCGCCACTAAGCAGGGGCAAACCACCACTTTAGGGCGCGGTGGGTCTGATTATTCAGCATCCATCATTGGCGCAGGAGTAGATGCCGAAGAGATCCAGATTTGGACCGATGTCGATGGGATGCTCACCGCGGACCCGCGGATCATCCCGGGCGGCCATCGTGTCAAGAGCATCTCCTTTGCGGAAGCATCGGAGATGGCTTACTTCGGGGCCAAAGTGTTGCACCCGGCCACTGTGCTTCCTGCTTTTGAGAGAAACATCCCTGTCACGATCCTGAACTCCCGAAGACCCGAAGTCGGCGGTACCCGCATTACCGCAGAGCCGCTCCCCTGCAAGAACGCTGTCAAGTCGATCTCCTGCAAACCGGGCATCACCATCCTGAATATCCATTCCACGCGAATGCTGATGGCCCATGGTTTCCTGCGCCGCATCTTCGAGATTTTCGATCGCTATGATAGCAGCGTTGACATGGTCGCCACCTCCGAAGTGAGCGTCTCGCTCACCATAGACAACCCGGAACATCTTGCCGCCATTTCAAATGAACTCCGCACCTTCGCTGAGGTGAGCACGGAGGAGCGGCAAGCCATTATCTGCCTGGTCGGCGAGAATATACGGCATACGCCGGGTATCGCCGGCCGAGCCTTTCAGGTGATTCACAAAATGAACGTCCGCATGATCTCGCAGGGTGCCTCCTTGCTGAATCTTGGCTTTGTTGTGTCGGAAAACGATTTGCAGGACGCTGTCACCGCTCTGCATGACGAATTCTTTTCAGAGCTCGATCCGGCGGTCTTCGATTGACTTCTCCCGTCATCACCACCAAAAAACTCGCGCTCGTCGGTCACGGCAAGATGGGTCGTCTGATTGAGCAGCTTGCCCCGCAGCACGGCTTCCACGTAGCGGTTGCCTTGAATGCCCAAACCAACCGTGCCGGAACTGGTATTACTCCCGAAGCTTTCACTGGCGTCGATGTCGCCATAGAGTTCTCGTCTCCGGAAGCAGCGCTGGAAAACCTTATCCGTCTTGCCGCGGTCGGCCTGCCCGCGGTCACAGGCACAACGGGATGGCTCGACAACTTCGAAGATGTCCGAAATGCCGTGGAGAAGGCCGGTACCGGATTGGTCTGGAGCCCAAATTTCTCGGTGGGCGTAGCTGTCTTCCGCAGACTGGTTGGGTTTGCGTCGGAACTTCTGCGCGACGACGATGAGTATGGTGCCTGGGCCTGGGAAATCCACCACGACGCCAAGAAAGATGCGCCTTCTGGAACCTTGCTGCATCTTGTCCAAACGATGCAGCAGAATGGTTATACGAGAAGCCTTGACGTAAGCTCCAGTCGCGCTGGAAAACACCCTGGAACGCATGAGATCGGTTTTGACTCAGCGGCTGATACGATCACGTTGCGGCACTCCGCCCGCAGCCGTGAGGGGTTCGCTCACGGTGCTTTAAAGGCTGCGCGATGGATATTGGAGCGTAAGGGCGTCTACACCTTCGACGAGGTTCTGTTTGGAAAAAAGGAGAGCTAGGCGATGGAGAAGCATGTGTTCACTGGATGTGGTACAGCGTTGGTCACCCCCTTCAAGCTCGACGGATCTCTTGACGAAGAGACGTTACGCTCCCTGGTCAGACGCCAGGTCGACGCCGGTATCGATTTCCTGTGCCCTTGCGGAACAACCGGCGAAAGTCCAACCCTCAAGCACAAAGAGCACCTCCGCGTTGTCCAGATAACCGTCGAAGAATGTCGCGGCCGGCTTCCCGTGCTCGCCGGCGCCGGCGGCTATGACACCAACGAAGTCATCAGCCGAGTTAGCGAGCTGAAAGCGATTGGTGTCTCCGGGATTCTGTCCGTTACTCCTTACTACAACAAGCCCACCCAGGAAGGCCTCTATCAGCACTACCGCGCAATAGCAGAATCCACTACCCTGCCCATTATTGTCTATAGTGTTCAGCCGCGAACCGCGGTGAATGTCGAGCCTACCACCCTGGTCCGTTTGGCCGAAATTCCGAACATCGTGGGCGTGAAAGAAGCCTCCGGCAGCATCACGCAAATGGCCGGTGTTCTTGCTCGCGTGCCCGACTCTTTTACGGTGCTGTCCGGTGATGACGCTATTACCATTCCTCTTACGGCGCTAGGCGGCCGAGGCGTGATCTCGGTAGTCGCTAACCAGATACCCGCGGAGTTCAGCGAACTCACCAGATTAGCCTTGCAGGGAAATTTTGCCCGCGCTCGTCAATTGCAGCGCAAGTTCCAACCCTTGATGGAGATCAATTTCATCGAAACAAGTCCCGGGCCCGTCAAGTTTGCCATGGCCAGAATGGGCCTTCTCAAGCCAATCTGGCGCTTACCCATGGTGCCTCCTCAGTCAGCGTCCCAGCAAAAGATAGAAGCTGTCCTCGAGAGTCTAGGCCTGCTCACGGGAGTGGGTGTTTGACTGGTTCGCTTGATCTTCAAACACTTCAACTATCAATCGAATCGCTCTTCGACGAGAAGCCGGACACTCTTTCTGAGCAGCAACTAGGAATCTTTCTCCATTTCCGCGATCTCCTGAATAGCGGGATGGTCCGTGCCGCCGAACGCGACACCTCGAAGCCATCCGGGTGGCGCGTCAATAGTTGGGTCAAAAAAGGGATTCTGCTGGGATTTCGCATTGGCGCTATCGTACCGATGCCCGAAACCGGCAGTTCCTCGCAGTTCTTCGACAAATCCACTTATCCGCTCAAAACGTTCACCGTCGCGCACGGTGTCCGGATTGTGCCCGGCGGTTCGAGTATCCGCGACGGCTGCTACGTCGCCCCCGGTGTCACTTGCATGCCTCCCATGTACATCAATGTCGGCGCCTATGTCGACGGAGGCACCATGGTGGATTCTCATGCTCTGATCGGAAGCTGTGCTCAGATCGGACGCAATTGCCACGTCTCTGCCGCATCTCAGATTGGCGGTGTTCTGGAGCCCGTCGGAGCGCTCCCGGTCATCATTGAAGATGATGTGCTGATCGGTGGAAACTGTGGCGTTTATGAAGGAACCGTCGTCAGGCACCGTGCCGTGCTCGGTAGTGGCGCCATTCTGAATCGCTCCACGCCTATCTACGATCTAGTGCGCGGAACGGTCCACCGCGCCACGGATGATTTACCGTTAATCGTTCCCGAGGAAGCTGTAGTCGTCGCCGGCTCCCGCAAAATCACTTCCGGATCTGGAAAGGACTGGGGTATCTCGCTCTATACACCTGTCATCGTCAAGTATCGCGACGCCGGAACGGACGCAAAAATTCAACTGGAAGATTTGCTCCGGTGACCGCCGCTATTCACTCTTGTAGGAAACGCCTGTTTCCATAAGCTTCGCGCCGGTCGGCTCTGCGCTTCCACCTTGCGGCTCATCCGTCACCTCTAGCAGTGCTAAATCCGACAGCACCGAACGGTCGTCGAAATTCATCAACGCACAGCTGTCCTCATCAGCGCTAAACACGCCCGCGCTCACCATCTTAGGGTTTTGCCGCCTTAGAGCCCATAACTGAAATTGCCTACCATCAGCCAGCTTCGGAAGCCGCGAAGCCACCAGCAGCAGCCTCCCATCTTCTACCAGCAAGGCATACACT
>CAXUCT010000004.1:15575-16138 GCA_964249415.1 uncultured Bryobacteraceae bacterium
GCCGCCTCTGTGCCCTTCATCGCTAACAACTGCGCGCCCGAAGTGGAGAGTGCGTCAATAACACGGCGATTATTGATTGATTTCTGGCGCTCGCGTTGAATGATGTTTCGGTACTGGTTTGCTTCTGCTTCAGCTTGTAGGAGTTGTTGGTGCAACTGTGTGAGCAGGCCTAGATTTGCATTTTTGCCGGACGACGCAAGCGCGCGTTCCAGCGCGCTTGTGCGCTTTCTTTGATGCTCAAGTTCAAGTTGGTTTGAGGCGATCTTCTGCGTCAGTAGTTCAATCTGAGCGCTCAGCCGCTGCCCCTCGAGTTCTCCCGATTGCCGTCCAGCATGCCAAGTGGCGACAAGTAGTACAGTCAGCGCAGCTACGCCCGGCAACAACAGCCGCCAGCTGCTCGCAAGATCTTCCGCGGGATGGAACGCGCGCGTTTTCTCACCTTGTCCAACGATACGGGTGAGGCGCGCCATCAGATCTGATGAACGCATACAACCCTAAAACTAAACTGTAGGAAATCTGAGTATACTCGCTTGCTTCGCGCGTTTCGTTCGAGTGTTCATGGC
>CAXUCT010000004.1:16148-25021 GCA_964249415.1 uncultured Bryobacteraceae bacterium
GCTAAGTTCTTCATCAGCACGCGCGCCCCTAGCGGCCGCAACCTGAATGGCCGGACACACATCTAAAACATCAAATATGCCCACGCCACAATGGGCTTTCTTCTTCCCTCTTTTTGCCATGATGAGCGTTTCTTCCGGCGCGCGTATAGACGTGCCTCCTTCCGGCCTAATTCGGGATATCGAGTACACGCGTGTGAACGGTGAAAGCTTAAGGCTGGATGCCTTCCTTCCCAATACAGCGGAAAGAAATCCGGCGGTCGTAATCGTCCACGGAGGCGGCTGGGTTCGCGGTAATCGGCGCACCGACGTACAGCCGCTCTTCAAGCCCCTTAGCGATGCCGGGTTCGCGTGGTTCTCTATTGATTATCGGCTCGCCGCCGACGTGACCCAGTTCGGCTTGGCAGTTACTGACGTCGAGGATGCCGTGAAATACATCACAAGTCACGCCGCAGAGTTTCATATCGATCCGGAGAGGATTGCTCTAGTTGGTGAGTCCGCCGGTGGCCAATTAGCTGCCATGGCTGCGCTGCGCGGGGGCTCGGCCGGGTTAGTGAAGACCGTTGTTGCCTTGTATGCTCCAACCGACCTTGTGGCCCTGCTCAAGAACTCTAACTACGTGCCGGCTCAGATACGGGACTCCGTTCGAGGCACTCCCTGGGAGGGCCTTATACTTGCTGGTCTCGCAGAACTCTCGCCCATCAATAGTGTCCGGCGTAATATGCCGCCTTTTCTTTTCATCCATGGCACTGCCGACACGCTAGTTCCCTTTGAGCAATCGCGCGACATGTGCGATCGCATGAAGAAAGCCGGAGCGGCTTGCGAACTCTACGTAGTCGAAGGTGCCGGACACGGCATCCGCTGGTGGGAATCCTCTCCCCGGCTTGCGGACGCGTACAAGCGGCGAATGGTCGACTGGCTGCGCCAAGAGCTCGGAGGCCCGGAGCGGTCCGGCTCCTGACCTTCGAATAAAAGCCTATTTCTGGCCTGCATGATAATACGACGAGATTTTCTCGTACACCTCAGGCGGAAATTCCAGGTTCTTGTAGACGTTGCAAGCTCCCTTGTCATTAGTGTCCTGACAAATCGGGAAGTCCTGCTCGTTCATCCACTCGAGGATTCGCTCCCGCTTTGGCGGGTTATACCCGCGCGCTTCCACCTGTGCCACAATCCCCTTAGCCTTCTGTTCATCACAATCAGAATCTTTCGTGAGTTGCCCAATCATCTCCTGCTCTGATAGGAAATACCGGCCCACCATCACGAATACCAGCCGCCCATAATGCCCGATGTTTTCGCCTCGGTCCAGGGCGTCCAGCAGATGTGACATCATGCCGCTCTGCCGCAAGTCTTCAATGGCCACGTTGTCCCTCCCTCTACACAAAGACGAAGGTAGCCAACAAAGGTTTCTCCTTTCCTTCGCTGCACTAGCGACTTTGTTATCCGGGTTGCTTACAATTGATAGTAGTGATCCAACCTCCCGGGGGAGAGACCTCCTTAGCTGATGTTCCGCGCAGACCACGTTCGCTATCCAGCAAATCGTCAGTCGCCTATCGCCTTCTGGCCTTGACCCTCATCCTGAGACCCTTTGGCAATCTTTGTCTTGCCTGGGGCACGCGCCACTTCACGCAGGTGCTCGCAATCAACCCCTTCGTCTATCTTCAGGCCATGCTCAACCCCTACGTTGCGCTAGGCGTCGGCATGTTGATTCTGGTCACTCTGACGCGTATGGCCCTGCTGAGTCTCGCAGATCTGAGTTTCGTTGTCCCCGTTACGGCGCTGGGCTATGTTATTTCGACCATCCTCGGCAAGTTCTTCCTTAGCGAACAAGTATCGCGGAGCCGCTGGCTAGGTATTCTGCTCATCTTCGCCGGTACCGTAATTGTCAGTTCGACTTCCCGCAAGACCGCATCCCCGGCTCAACTTAAGAATCAACCGCCGGTACCAAACCTTCCTGTTACTTGGGAACGTGGAATGCCGTCTTAAGGTAAGTTCAAGGTTATTAGTCTAGACGGATTCAACTACAGGAGTGTGAATTTCGCACCATGAAAATAGGCGTGCTTGGTGGAGACGGATATTGCGGCTGGGCAACCGCATTGCACTTATCAGCGAGAGGGCATTCAGTCGCGATCGTTGATAATTTCGCGCGCCGCCAGTGGGACCACGAGCTGGGTGTCGAGACTCTCACGCCCGTCCGCCCGCTTTCGGAAAGACTGAAAGTCTGGGAACAGCTCACAGGAAACAGCATTGAGCTATTTGTCGGCGATGTCACCGATTACGACTTCCTTCATTCGATGGTCCGCTCTTTCGAGCCCGAAGCGATGGTGCATTTCGCCGAACAGCGCTCTGCCCCCTACTCGATGATCGACCGTAAACACGCTGTTTTCACGCAGGTGAACAACGTCGTCGGAACGATGAATCTCTTGTTCGCACTGCGCGAACTCCAGCCTGACTGTCACCTGGTGAAGCTCGGGACCATGGGCGAATACGGTACGCCCAACATCGATATCGAAGAAGGTTACATCGCTATTGAGCACAATGGGCGCAAGGATGTCCTGCCATTCCCCAAGCAGCCCGGCTCGTTTTACCACCTTTCCAAAGTGCATGACAGCCACAATATGATGTTCGCCTGCAAGATCTGGGGCCTTCGCGCGACCGATCTCAACCAGGGGGTCGTCTATGGCACTGTTACGGACGAAGTTGCCTACGACGAAGCGCTTATTAACCGCTTCGATTACGACGAGGTCTTTGGGACCGTGCTGAACCGTTTTTGCGCCCAGGCAGCGATTGGCCATCCGCTCACCGTCTACGGGAAAGGCGGGCAGACGCGCGGCTTTCTCGACATACGCGACACGGTCCGCTGCGTTGAACTAGCCTGCCTGAACCCCGCTGGCAAAGGCGAATGCCGCGTCTTCAATCAGTTCACGGAACAGTACTCGGTACTCGAACTCGCGCATCTAGTGCAAACAGCTGCTCGCAAGCTGGGCCTGAATGTGGAGATTGAGCACATCCCCGATCCTCGAGTTGAGTTGGAAGAGCATTACTACAACGCCAAGCACTCTAAGCTCATCGACCTCGGGCTGAAGCCTCACTTTTTGTGCGATTCGCTTCTGGACTCGCTAATGAACATCGCTATTCGTTACCATGATCGCATCGATAGCTCTATGTTTCTTCCCCGTGTGAACTGGCGTCAATCGACCAATGAGCGCGCGCGTCAAATCGTTGCGCAGCCCGTCGCCGTCGCCGCACAGCGGGCCTAACTTAAGTTAGCCGTGGGGTGAACGGCGGGCTCCAGCATTCCGTTTCGGATGTAGTAGTCTCCGCCCCGCCACTTGATCGTGTTGCGTGCAAAGCTTGCCAGCCACATCGCGATTGCTAATGCATCCCACAGCGGCACCAGCAGCATATTTTTCCAGAATCCCTGCTGCTTAAGCCCCCAGATCCCGATCATCCAGGCCATTGCGAAGCGAAGCACCAGATACGCGCCTAAATAAACCACCGCCACTGTAGGCTTGGGATCGACCGCGATAGCCAGTAGACACCAAAGCAATCCATGCGTGAAGATCAGTCCCAAGTGCCCCCAAGGACGCATGTGCCGCATCACTACTAGCCATCTCAACCGCTTGTGAACGAGTTCGCGAATGGACTTGTAATCCGCGACAGTTTCGATCGTGTAACGCAGCAGCTCAATGTGGTAACCCTGCTCAGCGATTAACCGGCCTACCAATAGATCGTCTGCCGGGCGGTTCTCGATCGCTTGGTAGCCGCCGAATCCAGCAAGCCGTGATCGGGTCGTCGCAATCGAGGGCCCCAGCGCGAACTTAACCCCATCCAACTGCCTCGCGACCAGCAGACCTGCATAGAAATCGGAGATCATTCCAGTCGACTGGATGTCCTCTATAGCACTCTTTTCACCTGTTGACACATACAAGCAAGTCACCGCTCCTACACTCGGATCGGCCAGTGGGGCAATCAGCGAACGCAGGTAGTCGGGCCTAACTCGCACGTCGCTGTCGCTAATTACCAGGTGCTCATATTCCGCTTCATTGGCTAGGCGCACCAGCTTCGCTACCTTATCGTTGACGGCGACTCGGCCTGAGCCGAACAGTACTCGAATGCGACACTCTGGAAAATCTTCCTTTAGCCTGTCAATCACCGGAAGAACTGCATCCTCCGTTGACCCCACGCAGAACACAACCTCGTACTCCGGATACTCTTGTCGGCAAAAGCTGGCAAAGTTTTCGTAAGCGTCAGTATCCAACCCACGAACCGGTTTTAGATTGCTGATGGGCGGTAAGAAACTGCCGGAGTTACTAGCGGGCGGCTGCCGGAAGAATCGCCAAGAGCTATATAGCGCCAGAAGGTAGTAGGCAAAGGGAAACGTCGCCAGTGCAAGAACAGCATAAGCCGTAATCGTAAATGACATCTAACCTCATCTTTGGCCCACTCATCATCCCAGCCCCTGCTATATAGGATACCCAGTGTCCAGGAAGCGTTTCGGCCCGGTTGCTATTCTTGAACTAAGTACATCGCGTTTTAGATTCCCACTTGTCAACGACAGCACTGCCACCCACCCAGCCCAGGGCCGAGATCGCAGTTAACAAATCTCAAAACCGCAAGCTGTATCTAACGATCATCCTGTTTGCGGCAGCTATCTATCTGGGCTGCATCCTCTCGCCTCCCTCCTTAATGGACGACGTAGATGCCGTACAGGCTCAGATCGCCCGCAACATGCTTACCTCCGGGGATTGGGTGTCAGCGCGATTAGACGGTGTTCTGTATCTCGAAAAATCTCCACTGCTCTATTGGGCAATGGCAATCTCCTACCAGATTTTTGGAGTTCACGATTGGGCTGCACGGTTCCCTATTGCCCTCTCTGCCATCGGTCTTGCTTGGTTGACCACAGGCTTCGGCATCTGGGCTTTCGGTAAGCGGGCCGGCTTCTATGCGGGTCTTTGCATGGCCACATGCATCGGCATATTTCTCTTTACTCGCATTCAGATTCCGGATGTGACGTTAACGCTCGCCATTGCTCTGGCCATGTGGTCCTTTCTGCGCACCTTGGACCAGAACGAACCGCGTCCACGCCTTTGGTCGTTCCTGCTTGCCGCCAGTCTAGGAACTGGCCTGTTGTTGAAGAGCTTAATTGCGATTGTCTTTCCCCTCGGCGCCGCTCTCGTCTACCTGATCCTGAGGCGCCAGCTCTTCGTGCGCGAAGTCTGGAAGCGTCTCCACGTCCTTAGCGTAATCCTCGTGATCATCATCGTCGCCGCGCCCTGGCATGTACTCGCCACGCTTCGCAATCCCCCCTATTTCGACTTCACTATGCGGAGCGTGCCAGGCGAGTATCACGGCTTCTTCTGGTTCTACTTCATCAATGAGCAACTACTTCGTTTTCTCAATCTACGCTATCCGCGCGATTACAACACCGTTCCGCGCCTCTGGTTCTGGTTGCTGCATTTCGCCTGGCTGTTCCCCTGGAGCGTTTATTTCCCGTCTGTCGCGAAGCTCTCCTTCAGGCCAGTCGACCGCGCCGGATGCGCTCGCCTGCTAGCGCTCTGTTGGGCCGGCGTCGTCTTGGTCTTCTTCACGTTCTCAACCACGCAAGAGTATTACTCCATGCCCTGCTATCCGGCTCTCGCGCTCCTGCTTGGCTCCGCCATGGCTGCCGGCGGCAAGTGGATTCGGCGTGGCACCCGAACATTAGCAATGATCACGGCCTGTGCCGCCTGTGCCGCCGTTGTCATACTTTTCCTGGTCCGCAACGTTCCGACGCCCGGTGATATTGCCGGAGCGCTCTCTGCCCATCCAAAGGCCTACACTCTCTCGCTCGGTCACCTCGAAGATTTGACCTTGCAGTCCTTCGCCTATCTTCGACTCCCGCTTGCCATGGCCGCCGTCGCGTTCCTGGTCGGCGCTGTGGGCTCATTTCGAGCGAGAAACAAACACGCCTTTCTGTACGCCGCCGCCATGATGGTGTTGTTCTTCCACGCCGCCCGGCTAGCCTTGGTTGTCTTCGACCCGTACATGTCTTCACGACCGCTCGCCGACGCGCTCCTGCGATCACCTGAAGGCGAGCTCATCGTAGACCATCACTACTACGAATTTTCTTCTGTCTTTTTTTTACACCAACCGGACTGCGATGCTTCTCAACGGCCGCTTCAATAATCTCGTATATGGTTCCTACGCCCCTGGAGCACCTGCCGTCTTCATGGATGATCCTGCCTTCCAACAGGAGTGGAGTCTCCCTAAACGCTGCTACCTGGTCGCCGAAGCGCCCGGCGTGGCACGTATTGAGAAGTTAATCCGACGTGCCGATCTCAACCTGGTGGCCGCCAGCGGAGGCAAATTTCTACTGACCAACCATCCGCTCTCCGGCGCCCAGGCGCTGGCGTTCTGATTTAAGGACGAGCACGAAAGGCGCTCGGAAGCCGCTACGGCCAACGTTCAGGCGAGTTCGCGATACATTAAGACGAGGCCCCTTTTGAGTTCGCAATTGATCGTCTCCGAAAACGAAGCGGCTATCTGGGCGCGCCTTATCGAATCCCAGCCCGACGACCTAACTCCCGAAGCGGCGCAATATCTCCTCCGGTTGGGGTTCTCTGAAAGAGATCAGGATCGGCTCAAGAATCTCGCCGATAGATCTCAAGCGGGAACTCTGACCGAGGATGATGCACGAGAGTTCGACAGTTATCTTCATATCGGAAATCTCCTCGCGGTAATGCAGTCCAAGGCTCGATTTGCCCTCTACCGACGTGAGTCCGCGTAGTCCTATTTGTGAATGCGGCTTTAGTCCGGCAGGTCTGGCAACGGGCCAGTAGTCGTTGTGAGTATTGCCATATTGCCGCTCTCCTCTATCCTCTTGTTTTTCACGTCGATCATGTCGTTCCGCGACAACACGGCGGACTCACTGCATTGGACAACCTTGCGCTCGCTTGTCTGCATTGCAATCGCCATAAAGGGCCGAATCTGGCTGGTTTAGATCCGCTCGATGGAAAGATGGTCCCGCCTTTCGATCCACGGCGCGATTTGTGGTCAGATCACTTTGAATGGCATGGGACAGAACTGACGGGAAAGACCGCAACCGGACGCGCCACGGTTCGCGTTCTCGCGATCAACGCTCCTGATTTTCGAGCTGTCCGCGAATGGTTGAACAAGGAGGATCGGTCTGCGTCCTAATGCGACCTCCGGAAGTCAAAACATGCCTGAAGTACCGCAAGCCGTTCTCTGCGTAGACATCGGTGGAACTTCCACCAAATTCGGTATCTTCTCTCCGCCTGACCGGCAGGCCTTGCTGGAATCCATTCCAACCTGCGGACCTCCAGATATGTTTGCTGATGCGATCTGCGGCGCTCTCCATCGCACGCGCCAAGTCGCCCTCCGCGATGGTAGCCAACTACTGGGCGTGGGCGTTGCTGTCGCCGGCTTCATCAGTGAAGAGCGCGATCGGCTGATCTATAATTCAAATCTCGCCTGGCTCGAACAGTATCCCTTGCGGGATCGTCTTTCGTCCGAATTCGAACTCCCCATCGAGCTCGAAGTCGATTCAAACGCCGCCGCGATTGCTGAACACCGGCTGGGTTCCGGTAAAGGTTGTGAGCGCTTCATGTGCATCACGGTCGGAACCGGTCTCGGCGTCGGCATGATCATCGGTAGTGAACCGCTGCGCTTCTCCTATGGATGCATGGGAGATCCGGGGCACATGGTCGTGCAGCCGGACGGACCATTGTGCACCTGCGGCGGCCATGGATGCGCCGAAGTGTTTGTCTCCGCTCCCTTGCTGACCGAACGCTATCGCCTGGAGAGCGGCAATGCCTCCGTCAGTTCTCTCCGAGAGGTTGTTGAGGCAGCTCTCGCCGGCGATGAACTCGCCCGGTCAATCCTACAAGCTGCCGGAAGATGGCTGGGAATTGCTGCCGCCTCTCTCGCCAACACGTTCTATCCCGATCGAATTGCAATCGCGGGCGGGTTAGCGGAAGCCGGCGAAATCGTTATCCAAAGCACCGAACAAAGCTTCCGCTATTCCGCCAGCAAGTTTGCCCGCGACCAAGCAATCTTGACCAAAGCGCAACTCGGCGCCATGGCCACGCTCACAGGCGCTGCTTTCTCCATTCTCAGCAAGTAAAGCTAAACCCGCTCGCCCGATCAATCAACTCCGAACGCCATTCGACGAAGCGTCCCAATACACGGGCTTCTTACGAAAGTAAGATTCGTTAGCCATATGGCACGCGATAGCCGCGTGATTGCCGAAGACTGCATCCTCGGCCACAGGCTTGCGAGTCTTCACGGCTTGGAAGAAGTTCCAAAGATGTGGCTTGACATCATCCCAATCATCGCCGGTATAACGAATGTCATTTTCAATTGGCTCGTGACCGGGCATGGCGTCGTGTTCGGCATGCCACTGCTTCTCATATTCGCTGCGCATCTCTTGTGGAAAGCCGTTCGCGTAGTAGCTGGGAGCTGTATCCACCCCTCGCTGAGGCGAATGACGAAGCTCGCTTCCCGTTGCGTCAAGAATTCCTTTCGGACCCATGAAGCGGGCCAGTTCAGGCGTTTCAGCCCCAAGGCTCAGGCGGACATAAACAGGAACCCCATGATAATCGAACAGCACGGAGAGTAGATCAGGCATGTTGCGGCCATCTTTCCATCGAACGATACCGCCTAAGGAGGAAGCCGACCGGGGCGGCTCATTCCACCCGAGTGTATACAGCATGCCACTGAGCAGATGGACCATCAGATCGCCAGCCACACCGGTGCCGTACTCTTTCCAACAGCGCCAACGCGCGAAGCGAAATTTATCGAAGGGAATCTCCGGCGCATCGTTCAACCATGAATTCCAATCCATAGTCTCTGGCGAAACGTCAAACGGCGGCGGATAC
>CAXUCT010000004.1:25031-30747 GCA_964249415.1 uncultured Bryobacteraceae bacterium
AGGGTCGTTACGACCTAAGCTCAGCTCAACTGATTCCACTTCACCAATCGCGCCCCCTTGGTATAACTCACGAGCTTTGGCGCATATCGCCGAACTCACGCGCTGCGAACCGATCTGCACAATGCGCTTGTTCCGCTGCGCCGCCTCAACCATCTCGAAGCCTTGCGCGATGGTGTGCGACATCGGTTTCTCACAGTAGATATCCTTGCCTGCATTGCAGGAATCCACAACCACTCGCTTGTGCCAGTGGTCGGGTACGGCGGCTATGATGCAATCGATATCCTTGCGGTCAAGCAACTCCTGGTATTTCCGGGTAACAGGTAGGGCGGTGTTGCCGGTTAGTTCCCTCGCCAGAGTGTGGCGCCCGTCATATAGATCGGCGGCCGCTACGCACTCCATACCCGGCAAGCGTATGGCGTTCGATAACAACGCGGATCCTTGCATGCCAATGCCGATGATCCCGAATCGGACGCGATCACCTGGCATTAGCTTCGAACGGCCATCGTCGGATTGCCGTGCGAGGGCGATGCCTTTTGCCGGTATAAGAGCGCTACTCGCCACTGCGCTCCCTTTCAAAAACTCTCGACGTGCAAACTGAGTTTTCATAGTGCAATTAAAAGAGGAGCTTCAAGCCGAGTTGCAAAATCCGCGGATTGTGTGCTCCCGCCGGATGTAAGAACTGAGCACTGGCGACGCAGCTGGGATCGCCGGCGGAATTGTTAGGCCCTGCGTAACAGCTTGCCGCGACACTTGGCGAGTTGGTGCCGTTGACGTTCATGGGAAGCCACTGCGTATGGTTGAAAACGTTAAACGCCTCTGCGCGAAACTCCAACTGGCGAGTCTCCGAACGCAGGGGAAAACGCTTAAATAAGCCCATGTCGAAATTTGTTCGCGAAGGACTATTGAGGATATTCCTGCCGGCGTCCCCAAAGGTAAGTCCGGTCGGCTGAGCGAAAGCAGCGGGATTGTAGAGGAGCGGTCCTTGAATGCCGGCCACTTGCGTCACCGTGGGCTTTGCATTTGCATTTCCAACGACGTCCACATAGGAGCCTGCTCCAAGACTGTTTCCCACCCCGGCATTATCGTTGAACGTGGCATTTACCACGCTAAAAGGCGTGCCTGTTTGGAAAGTCACCAAGCCCGACCACTGCCAGCCGCCAAGCGCAGTATGCAGAATTCCGGCACGGCTGAAAAACGGAAGATCATATACATAGCTGACGTTCAAAAGATGCCGCTGATCGAAGTTGGAGCTGGCACGAGTCGCCTCTAAGTTATAGGAATCGACAAACGTAGAATCCGCACGGTCGGAGGAGTCATCAATAGAATGGCTCCAAGTATAAGCCACGCTCAAACTAAGATGGCCAATATAGCGGCGCGCCGACACCTCCAGCGCGTTATAGCTGGAGTTGGCTTGATCTTCAAGAAGCGTGATGTTCCCAAAGCCCTGATACGGCCGATAAAGGTCCGGTGACACACTCCCGCAAGCCACGTTGAGGTTACCAATTGCCTGTCCCGTAACTGCATTGCCATTGACGGTCAGCGTATTGCAGTCACTTGTATTTAGCACTTGACCGCGTGCGTAGGGGTTCTGAGAGGCCGGAAGGGGATAAAGCTGATTGATATCTCGCTGGTCGGTGAGATGAGTACCCTTGCTACCCGCATAAGCTACCGTGAGAACCGTTCTTGACAGAAGCTCTTGCTGGATACTGAAGTTCCATTGTTGAACATAGGGCCAAATCGCCTTTGTGGGAATGGAGATCACGTTCAAAGGCCCTGCCGCCGCCGCCCCGGTGGCAGAAATACTAGTGTAGTTGGGAATGTTGTAGACAGTCGTGTTTTGCACGAGTGGAGCGCTGCCCTCCAACGACTCAGTATTACCTTCATTCCCGTTGGTGTGCTCAAAGAAAATACCGTAGCCGCCGCGAACGGAAGTTTTGCCATTGCCGCTCGGATCGTAAGCGAAACCAATCCGGGGCGCCGGGTTGAAGAGATGCCCCTTCAGGCAGCCTCGGGGAACGCCGGCTGCTCCGCACTGCACCAAGCCAGTAAATTGGTTTCCACTTACAGTGTCATCGGGGTTTAGCTGTATCTGTCCCGGATTGTATGCGCTTGCCTCCCAGTTATAAGCCTGTTTGTACTTTTCGTAGTAAGTTCCGAACAGGCTGACACGTAGACCAAGGTTCAGCGTTAACTTCTTAGTTACGTGCCAATCATCCTGTATGTAAGGTTCAAGGATCTTATAGCGGTTGTAGTACTTCAATAATTGATTTGTCTGATCGAAAGAATAGATGTTACCGATCAGAAGATCAGCGAAGCCATTTCCAGTGCTTCCCTTAAATCCTGTGGCAGCATTAGCCTGGGCACTGCCGTTAAATGTGAGCGTGCCTTGGGCGTCCTGAAAGTTTGAATTCTCCTCATTCTTTTGAGCGGCTACGTAGGAGGCGCCCATCAGCAGATTATGCGTTCCCACAATCTTCGTGAGGTTGTCTTTGAATGTGAATGTTGGATTCGAGTTGGTCCACGGAAAATAGCCAGTAGGCGCGTTGAATTGCCCCCCGTATTCGGGCGTATTAGTGACGGAGACGTTTGGCAGCAGTCCGCGAAAACCATTGTTATATATCCCCGGCAGGTTGAAGTCGCTGGGGCGCTGCACAGGTCCAACTGCGTTAAGAAGAATGTGATCAGCCGTGTAGCTGAAGACGAACTCGTTCAGCACGGTCGGCGAGAGCGTAGACGTGAGATTTGCCACCATGCTCGCACCTGGACCGACGAAACTCGTTTCCACCGTTGGGAAGCTACCCGCCTGTGAACTCCATAATGGCGTGGGGGTGACAGTGTTCCAGGAATCGTGGATAAATCGAAAGAAGAACCGCTCTTTGTCCGTTATATTTTCATCCACCCGAACGAGTTCCTCACGCCAATTCGTCGCCTGCGAAGGCGCGGCGTCAAAAAACGACAGTGCCCCCGAACCCGTGGTTGGCGAAGGAATTAGCTTCAGCAGTGCCTGCGCCTGCGGAGTGACGGGAACCTGAAAGTTCGGAAAGTAGGCGCCCGTGGCCGGGTCCACCGGACATCCGGCGCCCGGACAGACATCGGAGAAATTGCCGGCGCGCTCCTCGTTCGAAGGCACCTGCTGGTGGAATGTCTGGCCAGGGACGCGGTCTTTGCGCCATTCTTCCGAGAAAAAGAAAAATGTCTTCTGACGGCTGGTGTTATACAGCTTGGGGATGAAAACAGGGCCACCCACTGTGTAACCAAAGTCATTCTTCTTGTAGCTCGGACGGGTAGGCTGGAAGAAGTTCCGTGCATTGAAATCTTCGTTGCGCACGAACTCGAATAGATCCCCGTGGAAATCGCGCGTCCCTGATTTCGTAATCGTCTCCACCGTCGCGGAACCGTTTCTTCCATACTGCGCGCCGTAGTTCGATGTAAGCACTTTCACTTCGGCAACCGCATCCACATTGGGGTAGGTGTTCAGCGTCGCGTTGCTGCCGTTGTCCATGTTGTCTCCGCCATCCAGCTCCCAGTTGTTGTATTCCGTCCGGCCGCCATTGACGCTGAATTGAACGTTTCCGTAAACGCCTACCGTGCCTTCGTCTTGACCGGTCTGGTTACTCACGCCAGGAATAAGCGTGATCAGTTGCGTGAAATTACGCCCGTTTAAAACAAGCTGGTCTATTTGCTTATTGGTGATTACACCGGAAAGTTCGGCGGATTCTGTTTGAACTTGGGCCACGTTTGCGCCCGCAACCGTCACCTCCGTGCTCACCTGTCCTAGGTTGAGGGTGGCATCGGCACGCGCCTTCTCCGCCACGCGCAACACCAGAGCCTTGATAAAGTACTGCTGGAACCCTTGTGCTTTCACGTCAACGTTGTATGTGCCCGCTGGGAGTCCCGGAACCAGGTAGTCGCCGCTCGCATTTGTCGTGGCGGTACGAGTAAAGCCCTGCTGCTCGTTCGTGATCGTCACTGTTGCATTGGGAATCACTGCTCCCGTGTTATCGCGTACCGATCCGGTAAGTGAACCCTCCTGGGCCCAAGCTATTGCTACGAAAGCCATAATGGCGATAACGAAGAGTATGATTTTACTGAAAAACTTCACAAGTGCTCCTTTTTGCCCTAACGCGAGACCCACGCGCAAACGTTTGCGGCAAAGGCTTTCCTCAAGATGCTTAGCACTATATGAGACATCGGCAGGACTGTCAAGGAAAACCTTTGACAGTGGCCAGTTTGTGGTCCTATACTAGTCGGGGTTCATGACGGGATCTCTATGGCCGTGCTGATGCGCGACGTCGCCCAGGGGGCGGGTGTGTCCATCACCACGGTTTCGCACGTGCTGAACAACACTCGCCCCGTGGCCGACGAGACTCGTCGCCGCGTCCTAAACGTAGTTGACGAACTGAACTATTTCACAAACACTTCGGCCCGGCTGCTAGTACGTGGCCGGAGCGATTTGCTTGGATTGATCATCTCGGATATTGAGAATCCGTTCTTCGCGGAGCTGATTAAGAGTTTCGAACGCGCTTGCGCCCTCCGGCAAATGGAAGTGCTGCTTTGCGCAACTAACTACGACCGGTCCCAGGCCCACAACGCAGTGCGAAGGATGATCCAAAACCGGGTGCAAGGTGTCGCCGTGATGACGTCACAGTTCTATCCCGATCTGGAAGCTCAGCTTCTCGAGCGCGCCATACCCCTAGTACTATTAGGTCCACTCTCGGCGCGCAAGAACCGAAGTTATATCGCCATAGATTATCTGCGCGGAATGTCGGAAGCGATTCAGCACCTGTACGATTTAGGTCATCGCGCCATCGCGTTGGCAAGCGGGCCGCACGATCAGGTATCGGCGCGCGCCTACATGGAAGCAATGGTAAGCGTGATGAAAAAACTGGGATGTAAACCGTTCCGTATTATTGAGGGCGATCACCGCCCGGAAAGCGGTGCAAGTGCCGCAAGAGAGCTGCTGAAGCGCCATCCCCGGCCCACGGCGATTGTCTGCGGCAACGATCGCATGGCTATCGGAGCCATGGGCGCCGCGATGGATATGGGATTTCGGGTACCGGCGGATGTATCCGTTGTCGGCTCCGACGACGTGTGGATGGCTCGATACAGCCACCCACCTTTGACCACCGTGCGCATTCCGCGAGACACTTTGGGGCAGCTTGCGTTCGACGGGCTGGCCAAGATGCTTCGTTTGAAGCGGCGCACCGGGACTGGTCAGGTATTGCACACTGAGCTGATTGTTCGCCGTTCAACTGGAGCGGCGGCGAACCGCCTCACCCGGAGAGGTTCACACATTCTGAGCGTGGCCAATGCCTAGCGGAAAAGTGAAGGTTGCAATTATCGGCTCTCAGTTCGAGGCGGACATTCATGCCGCCTCCTTCGGAATGATGCCGGAAGAAGTGGAGTTGGTCGCGGTCGCTTCGCCTACGCCAGGAAATGCCGCACGCCTCGCAAACAAGTACAAGGTGCCGAACGTTTATCTGAATTATCGCGAAATGTTGAGAGATCCGGAGATTGAAATGGTGACGATAACGGCTCCCAACTATCTGCATGCGCAGATGACTATCGACATTGCGAACGCGGGCAAGCACGTGGTTTGTGAGAAGCCGCTTTGCATGACGCTGGCGGAGGCCGATGAAATGATCGATACGTGCAAGCGCCAGGGTGTCCTGTTGGCGTATGCGGAGGAACTGTTTTTCGCGCCGAAGTATGTCAA
>CAXUCT010000005.1:0-2751 GCA_964249415.1 uncultured Bryobacteraceae bacterium
TGGATGGCCCAGTCCTTTCCGTCGGAAGCCGCGACATTGATGCTCTTGATATTCACGGATTCTGCCCCCGTATTCAGCAGATGGGTTTGAACCGCGAACGCCTGCCCGGGTATAGCAATAGCAAACGTCGGAGTTGTTCCCGCGAACACCGCAAAGGGGCCGCTCGGTTCCTTTTCCGGCGCAACCGCGGCATCAAAAGAGAGACCCAGGGCTAACGTCAGGGCATTCTCAAATTGCGGTTCCTTCCTCTCTAGTTCGAAGAGCACATCGGCTTTGCCGGGGTCCGCCAGGCTGCTAGTGCGTACTTGCTTCATCAGCGCGCGCATTGCTTGCAAGCCGTCCGCTAAAGCCGGCGCGATGGCCTCCGGGCTATTCGGCGCGTAGTGATTGTAGGCCTCCTCGGCGCACTTCGAAATTTTCTCCAAACCACTTTTCAGGAAAGCCGTATCGCCAGTCGCCAGGCTTGCGATCCCAAGCAGCGAAATATCGATGCCGTCAAACATGGATTTCTCCTGATCCGCCGCCGGGATGCGCGATCCATAGCGATGGTAAGCGCTGCTCACAAGCGAGGGCTGCGGAATAGTGCCGCCGCCGTTCTGACTCTTCTGGTAGCCCCAGCCTTCCCGGCCGATTTGCAGGAAGGTCAGGCCGGAGGGACGATCTTCAGTGCCTTCCGCAACCTCGACGTTTGCTTTCGGCTTGCCGGTCGACCAGGTCTTACTCACGTAGTCAAAGAAGCGAATAGGTACGTACTTGTCAGTCGCGTAATCATAGATGGTGTGATCTTTTGTCGGCTCGAAAAAGGGTAGGCGGCCGTAGACTTTGAGCGGGTTCCAGGGGCGCAGGCCTTCACGGAACTGCTCAGGAAATCGCTGCGGATCACCCGCCGCGACGAACGCTTCTTGCGCCATCTGTCCAGCCACTTGATGGTTCCCATGCCCATCGGTCGGCGCACCGATGAAGACGGAGGTAATCACCAACGGACGCGTCATCCGGACGACGCGCACGACGTCGGATAGTACTCGCTCGTAATCCCATTGCTTAAGCGCCTCCTCGCGAGTCTTCGAAAAACCGTAGTCGATGACCCGGCCCCAATATTGATCCACGCCGTAGTAACGGTCGGCTTGAAGCAGTTCTTCCGTGCGGACCAAGCCGAGCGCGTCGTAAAGCTCCATCGACATGGCGTTCTGCCCGCCCTCTCCGCGGTTCAAGCTCAGCAGCGTTCCTCGCGCACCCAAGCCTCGGGTCTGATAAGCGAGCAGCCCTCCGTCTTCATCATCCGGATGCGCCGTGACCATCAAAATGCTGGCTCGTGTTCGAAGCGCGGCCAAGCATCGCGACAGGCCTGCGGCGCCACGGTCGACACCAATCGCCATAGCATTCGGGTTTGCGGCATTGGCGTTCGGGTTAAGCCCAGTAGACGCAGCGGGTTCAATAGGCGAAGCACCCCAGACAACGATTCCCAATAGGGCTAGGGCAATGGACGCGAAGAGCGGTTTATAGAAGGAGCGCAATCTCTTATGTTCCTCTGTCATGGTTGGGATGCGCAAGCTATTGCTTAACCGGCGTTAATGGGCGTTATCCGTATCCTAATGAGAACTCTCCACGTCAACTAGGACAGGTAGTTCAAAAGCTATGCGAATGAGTAAAGAACGTTTTACGATATCCGGACTGATTTTTGCTGGCGGCATCTTCGTTGTAGGGATGACAGCAGTTCCTGGATTTGCGCAGCAGTATCCTCCTCCTGAGCAGCAATATCCACAGACTCAGCAGTATCCGCCGCAGGGCGGACAGTACCCGCCACAGCAGGGACAATATCCACCCCAGCAGGGACAGTATCCGCCCCAGCAGGGCCAATATCCGCAGCAGGGATATCCACCGCCTCAGGGTTACCCGCCGCCTGGGTATCCCGGGCAACAAGCTCCAGCCGGGCAATACGGCCAACCTCCTTTACTGGGTCCGCAACAGTTGGATCAGCTAGTTAGCAGGATCGCCTTATATCCCGACGGCTTGTTAGCGCAGGTCTTAACCGCCTCCACCTATGGGAACGAGATTCCGGACGCAGCAAACTGGGCAAATCAGCATGCCTACATTCATGGTGACGAATTAGCGCGAGCGATCCAGGAAGACCAGCTTCCTTGGGATCAAAGTGTCATCGCGCTGTTACCGTTCCCGCAGGTCTTGCAAACCTTGGCCCAGGACATGGGCTTTACACAACAGCTTGGAAACGCGGTTCTCGCCCAACGCGGCGACGTGATGGATGCCGTGCAACGGGAGCGGCAAAGGGCCTATAACTATCACTATCTGCAAACCAATCAGTATGAAAGGGTCAACTACGCGGGCCCCGGAAATATTGAGATTGTCCCTGTAAATCCCGGATATTACTATGTTCCCTACTACGATCCATACGTCGTCTACGCGCCCCCAAGACCTGGATTCTTTGCGGGCGCAGCACTCCGGTTCGGACCTGGAATCACCATCGGTGCAGCATTCGCGCCTTGGGGCTGGGGCGGAGTGGGCTTCGGATGGCGTTCGCATGAAATCCTCATTGATCAGCGTCCCTGGGGAAGAACATGGGTGAATCGTGGCGTGTACGTCCACCCGTATGCAGTGCAACGTGCCCGCTATAGCGGACCGGCGGTTGAACGCCATGACTTCCGGGGCCACGAACATGATCGCGAACGCGAGCACGACCGCCGGTAAACTGCGTCAACGTAAGTCTATTTGCGTCATCCAAGGAGTTTCAGCGTC
>CAXUCT010000005.1:2761-16324 GCA_964249415.1 uncultured Bryobacteraceae bacterium
CATTCGCAATGTGCCTGGAATAGATTTCCAGGTCATTGAGTCAAAGAAATCCCGAATCGTATTCTGAAGGGATTCTATATTCTAGAGCGAGATGACGAAACCACAACTGATTGAATCGGTATCAGCAGCGACGGGCCAAACGAAAGCCGAGGTCGAGCGTACCCTGGAAGCCATTCTAGACAGAGCCTCGAGTGCTTTAGCGGCTGGCGATCGCGTCGAGCTGCGAGGTTTTGGCATCTTTGAATCGAAACAGACCAAGGCACGCACTGGGCGCAATCCGGCAACCGGCGCCAGCATGGAAATTCCGGCTAGTCAAAAGGCAAGCTTTCGGCCTAGCAAAGAACTAAAGGAACGACTCAACGGCAAGCGTGACAAGGCCACAGAAGTGAAAGATTAGCCAGGATGCCTCGCGATCTGATTGATGCGTCCACTTCTGTTTTGCTGACCCCAGGGACGGTTTTTAGCTGCATAGAGCCTGACAAGTCACGGGACAAAGCAATGCTCGATTGACGGGCGTAACATGGAGGACCTGCGGCCCTTATTATTCGATCACGTAAGGGCCGCGACGCTCAACCAGTCCACGTCTGGCCGGCGTCTACTGGCCAGCAGAATTCAAGAAGTCTACGTTCCCGCTACTTGGCCGTAACCGACAACCGATCCCTCTGCACTGATATTCACCAAGTGTCGGCCAGCCACAAGAACACCTCCTCGTCTGCGGATTGTACGCCCAATTGCTTGTAGAATTTCTGTGCACGAACGTTTACTTTCCAAACGGAAACGCCAATCGCTTTAACGCCTGCGATCTCGCAGATGGGTATCAATGCTCTCATCAGGAAACTTCCAAAACCCTTTCCTTGCTCGTCCCTTCTAACAAAAAGATCGACCACCTGAACAATGCAGGTAGCGAGGTCGGTGTTATATCCGAAGCAATATAGAAGGTAGCCAAGGGGCTTACCATCACTCTCAAGGATGATTCCGTGGAAAGCGGGGCGCTCGCCGAATGCGTCACGGAGAAATACTTTCCGTGTCATGCGCGAACGGTTATGGCGGCCTTCCACCATGCTGTTAAGAAATTGCTCAAACTCCTCAGCCAAGAGAGACAACGTATCTACATCTTCAGGCGTGATTGAGCGGGCATTTAGCGGCTGTGACATCCGATGCGAATCCTCCGTGAATCCGGCCTTACCCCGCCAGCTTAGTTTGATCCAGATGGTCTGCGAATTCCGCCTTGCGAATTACACTACCACCACGAACCTGAGACCCAAAACTATGAAACGCTTCCTTCCCCTACTTTTCGCCCTTACCTGTTTAATCGCAACTCTAAATACGCCCGTCGACGCTAGTTCAGCGCGCATGACGAGCACTGCCCAGCACGGAGTTACTCCGAGCGACGCCCAAATCGATGCCACCATCCGCACCAAGCTAGCTAAATCTAAGATCGGCAAAGATGGCTTTCGTTTTCGCGTCCAGCGTGGCGTGGTGACGTGGGAAGGAGCGACCAACGTGGTTCAGCACAAGGGGTCGGCTACCCGCATGGCCCGGTCCGCCGGGGCTCTGCAGGTGGTGAATAACATTCAGATCAGCTCCAGCGCGAAAGCTAAAGCGGCTGCCAACCTGAAAAAGGCGTATGTTCAGCAATAGGTAAAACAAGGGCCGTCAGGTATTTTCCCGTGATAAATTTGGGAGTACTGAATCGGTACCTTGATGAAAAGTAGTCTACCTTTCCTTCCCTTCTTTCTCGGCGCCAGCCTGGCTTGCTCTCAGACCGCAACGCCTCCGGGCACATCCACAGCACCACCATCGCCCGCTAACACGCAGGGGTCAGGTGCGGGAGGCCAATTGCGGGGGAGAGGACCGGAAGCGGTCGCGCAGCAGGATCCTAACCGCATTGTGGCGACCATCGCCGGCAAGCAGATTACTGCGAAACAGGCGCTCGATTTATTGAAGCCGATCCCGGCGCAGGATCGCAAGCGCTTGGAAACGAATCTCCAGAGCGTACTGCAGCAACTCTACATGGAGAGTCAGATCGCGGATGAGGCTACGAAGATGAACCTCGATCAGCAGTCTCCCTGGAAGGAGCAGTTGCAACTGGCGCGTGCCAACGTGCTCACCCAAGCCTACCTGGACAAAATGGCCAATGGATCGAGCAGCGCTCCCGTGGACGCGAAGCAGTATTACGACGCCCATGCAGCTGAGTTCGACCAAGTCAAGATCAGTGGCATTCTGGTCGCATTTAGCCCGCCCGGTACGCCTGCGTCCAGTGCGAGCCCGTCGCGAACCGAAGCGCAGGCTCAGGAGAAAGTGACGGACTTGGAAAGGAAGCTTAAAGGCGGAGCGGATCTTGCGACACTGGCGCGAACAGACTCTGATAATCAGCAGTCCGCAGCGCGGGGCGGTGAGTTGGGTACTTTTCTGACCGGTGAGCCGGGGATTCCGCCCGACATCAAGGCGGCGGTTGCGAAGCTGCAGCCGGGCCAAGTATCGGAGCCGGTTCGCATGGGTAGCGGATTCTACATACTGAAAGTCGACAGCCGGACACGCATGCCGTTCGAGCAAGCACGCGGCGGCATCACTCAGCGGTTGCAAAATGAAAAGAGCCAGACGATTTTGAACCAGCAACGGGATAAGTACAAGGTTCAGGTTCAGGATCCGGATTTCTTCAATGCCTCCAACACCCCTTCGCTCCAACGGCCCGGCATGCCTGCGAATCCCACCACCGGACCTGTTAAAGCTCCAGCTAAGTAAGAGCTTACGCAGGCGAGGATCTGAAGTATTAGCCGGGCTGCCACTACTTACCGGCAGCCCGATTCGTGTTTCTACGCGGCCGCGACTGATTGCTTATCGCGGGCGGCTGGTGTCGGGCCGCTCCTTCGGGTCGGCTGTTTACGCAGCGTCCTTCCTTCGAGAGCGCAAAATCGTTCTCGAAAGCACGCTACTGTCCGACTACTCAGCACTTCGCTTCATCCTGATCCATGAGCTATTTCATTTCGTCTGGCCGAGGCTCGGCAACGGTTCGCGCCAGAGTTTCGAAGCCATTCTCGTGAAGGAATCCCAGCATGGCGCGAGAGGTGAACTCGGCGAATCGTCGGGCGTGAAAAAAGAGTCATTGCGGCGGCACGCTGGACCGGCAGCACCCCGGCTCTGGCACGAGTACGTTTGTGAATGCTTTTGCGACACAGCGGCGTGGCTCTACGCGAGATCCGAACGCGAGGACAGGTTCCCGCTCGCAAAGCGCTGGAAGGAAGGACGCCAGCGCTGGTTCGATGCCGCCGCAAAACATTCCTGGAAGTGCTAGCGTGGTGCCAAATAGCGGAGTTTACCGCCCGCCATCAGCCGGCAACGCTTACGTACCGTACACTGGATTTAGGTGCTGTTATTAACCAGCCGGAGAGTCTGTGGGTCGTTCGCCGTAGTGGCGGCCATGGCGTTTAGCGCCTGTTCCGGCTCCAGCTCCGCGCACGTGTCCACCGCCTCATCACAGGGGCAGGACAGGAAAGCCGCCCCAGACTTCACTCTCACGGACGCCAACGGCGCTTCCGTTAAGCTGTCTGACTACCGCGGCAAGGTTGTGCTGTTGAATTTCTGGGCCACCTGGTGCGGTCCCTGTGCTATGGAAATTCCGTGGTTTATTGACTTTGAGCACCAGTTTAAATCCAGAGGCCTCGAAATAGTGGGCGTGTCCATGGACGAAGAAGGATGGGCGGCCGTGAAGCCGTACGTGGCCGAGCACAACGTGAATTATCGAGTACTTCTGGGGAATGACTCGGTCAGCCAGTTGTATGGTGGAGTGGAATCGCTTCCCACGACTTTTATCATTGATCGGGACGGTAAGTTTGCGTTCTCGCCTCACATCGGTCTCGTCGAAAAGAGTGAATACCTCAATGAGATTCAGACGCTTCTCGGAAGCAAGCAGACTCGCGCGTCTCGGCGCGTTGTGCGTCCTATGCCTGCCTTGTTTGTGCCTGGCCCAGCAGACTAGGGTAAAGGTCAGTCCGCCGGAGCAGGTTACCGTGAAACGCGGCGGCGCGGTCAAGCAGTCGCTGGACGTCGCCATTCTTCCCGGCTTTCACGTCAATAGCGACAAGCCCAAAGATGAGTTTCTGATTCCATTGAAGCTGACCTGGAATGGCGGCCCGCTCGAAACCAAATCCATCACCTATCCGCAGCCTGAACAGATGAGAGTCGGCGCCGATGATCTGGTCGTCTTCACCGGCAGCTTCAAGATCACCACCGAATTCGAGGTTCCCGGCAACGCTCCTTCCGGCGCCGCAACTGTTCCCGGCAAGCTTCACTACCAGGCTTGCAACAACCAGATGTGCTTCAGGCCCGCATCCATCGATATCAGCTTGCCCGTCCTTGTCGAATAGCCTCTGATGGCGAGATTCTCCGTTGTCCTCGCTGTCGTCGCGCTCTCGCTCAGTATCTCCTGCGGAACAACGCGCCGTTCGAATCTCTATGTGGATAGCTCCATCGAATCTGAACTAGCGCAGATCTCCGCCATTGATAACCACGCGCATCCATCGAAGATAGTTTCTTATGGTGAGGCCGATCGCGACAATGATGCTCTTCCAACCGACGCCATCCAAGATCTTGCCCTGCCCACGCCCTTTCGCGAAGGCAGCCCTTGTTTCCCGGAAGCCTGGCACGCGCTTTTCAACTACAACTCTTCAGATGCAAAACCGGAGCATCTGAGCGAGCTCGAAGCGGCTAAGCGCGAGGAAGCGAAACGTAGAGGTGACGGGTATCCGTCCTGGGTGCTTAATCGCGCAGGCACGGAGGTGATGCTCGCGAACCGGGTCGCTATGGGACGTGGTTTGCCGCCCGATCGATTTAAATGGGTGCCGTTTGCAGACATGTTCCTTTTCCCGCTGAATAACGACGCGACCAAGGCAAAGGATCCGGAGCACAAATCATTTGTTACCGAAGAAGAGGCCCTGCTGAAAAGGTATTTATCGGCTGCCCAACTCGCGAAGCTTCCGCCCAGCTTCGACGATTACCTCGCGTTTGTTTCTCATTCGCTCGAAAGCTGGCGCGCCAGTGGAGCAGTTGCGGTCAAGTTTGAGCTGGCCTATCTGCGCGACCTGCAGATCAGTAATCCGCAGCGGGAGAACGCGGAGCGCGTGTACAGCATCTACGCCCAATCTTCCGAACCGACGCCTGAAGAATATAAAATTCTGCAAGACTATCTCTTCCGGCACATCGCGCGCGAGTCCGGACGGCTCGGACTTCCGGTGCACATCCATTGCTCGATCGGAGCGGGAAGTTACTTTCGCGATGCCAACGCCAATCCGTTCGCGCTTGAATCCGTCTTTAACGAGCCAGCTTTGCGCAAAACCAAATTCGTGATGCTGCATGGTTCCTGGCCCTTTGCGCGGGAAGCGGCGGCTCTCATTCTGAAGCCCAACGTCTACCTGGATTTCTCGGCTCTGATGTATCTGACTTATCCCTTGGAAGCTTCGCGCGCGATACGGCTCTATCTGGAGGCCGCGCCTGAAAAGGTGCTGTATGCATCAGATGCCAGTCCGTTCTCGAATCACGTGGGTTGGGAAGAAACGGCCTGGATCGGCTCCAGAAATGGCAGGCTGTCGCTCGGCATCGCTCTCACCGGCATGGTTCAGGACGGAGAGATCACGCCCGACAGAGCGAAGCAAATCGCCCATCTCGTGATGCGGGAAAACGCGCGCCAGCTATACGGCCTCTGAGTTTCTAAATGCGCCGGCTGGTGATTCGTCCGGGCGCCATTGGCGATTGCATTCTCTCGCTGCCAGCTCTCGCCTATCTTGCCGGACCAGGCACTGAGCTCTGGATTCCGAGAGCCGTGGTTCCACTCTGCGCGGAGCTCGCTAAGAGTGTCCGGCCGCTTGCCTCAACCGGCATTGATCGCGTTCTCAACGCCGATGATCTGGCGCCGGGAAGCCCGTTGGCAGAGAGGCTGAAGAGCTTTGACTCAATTGTGAGCTGGTATGGCACAAACCGTCCGGCCTTTCGCGAAGCATTGCTAAGCACTGGCGCGCGGTGTGAATTCCATGCTGCCCTCCCACCGCCCGGCTATAACGGGCACGCTTCCGATTTCTTCCTCAAGCAGGTGCGCGCTCCCCAAGGCTCGGTTCCGCGCATCACCCTTCCACCCTCAAGCCGCCGCGACACTGTCGTCATTCACCCATTCTCAGGTAGCGCGCTCAAGAACTGGCCGCTCAGTCATTATCAAGAACTCGGGGCGCGGCTTCGATGTCCAGTGGGATGGACCGCTGGCCCGGAGGAACATCTCGCCGAAGCAGTACGCTTCCCTGATCTCAGAGAACTCGCGGAATGGATCGCCGGAGCGCGGCTCTATATCGGCAACGATTCCGGCATCACGCATCTTGCGGCGGCAACCGGCGTGGCGACGCTGGCGTTATTCGGACCCACCGCGCCGCAGACGTGGGCGCCGCGCGGGAACAACGTCACGGTTCTACGCTCCGAACCGATGGATTTACTTAACGTCGACGTGGTGCTGACCGCAGCTAGTCGGCTGCTTGGCTCGCCGTAGCCTTTGGCGTCCAGCGCACAATCGGCTTGCGTGCCGCCGTCACCTCATCTACGCGGCGAGTGCGAGTGGAATGCGGCGCCTTCAACACCAGCTCAGGATCTTCCTCTACTTCTTTGGCGATCGAGATCATCGCATCCACGAAGAGATCGAGTTCCCGCTTGCTCTCGGTTTCGGTCGGCTCAATCATCAGCGCGCCACGCACGATCAGCGGAAAGCTTACGGTATAAGGATGAAAGCCGTAGTCGATCAGCCGCTTGGCAATGTCGCCCGTGCGCACGCCCTTCTTGGCCTGGCGGTCGTCACTGAACACGCATTCGTGCATGCTGGGCGCCTTGTAGGCAAGCTGATAGTAAGGCTCCAGCAGACCGCGCAAGTAGTTCGCATTCAGCAGCGCGTCCATCGTCGCCTGCCGCAGACCGTTGCCTCCATGAGCCATGATGTACGCCAGCGCCCGAACTAATACGCCGAAATTTCCATAGTAGGCGCGCACGCGACCGATCGAATCCGGCAAATCGTAGTTCCAATGCCAAGCGTCGCCCTCACGTTTCAAGCGCGGCGAAGGCAAGAACGGTGTCAGTACTTTCGCCACCGCAACCGCGCCTGAGCCCGGGCCCCCGCCACCATGCGGCGTGGAGAACGTCTTGTGCAGATTCAGATGCATCACGTCTACACCAAAATCACCTGGACGCGCGACGCCCACCAGCGCATTCATGTTGGCGCCGTCCATATAAACCAGCGCGCCTTTGTCGTGCATGATAGCGCAAATCTTGTGAATGTTCTCTTCAAACACGCCCACCGTGTTTGGATTGGTGATCATCAATCCGGCGACATCTTCGGTGGTTGCCTTGCTCAGAACTTCCAGATCCACCATGCCGCGATCGTTCGATTTGATGTTCTCAACCGTGTAGCCCACCATCATGGCCGTCGCTGGATTGGTGCCATGAGCTGAATCGGGCACGAGAATCTTTTTGCGTGCGTCGCCGCGTTTTTCGAGCAACGCGCGGATCATCAGGATGCCCGTAAACTCGCCATGCGCGCCGGCCGCCGGCTGTAGCGTCACCGCGTCCATGCCGGTGATTTCCGCTAATGCGTTCTCAAGCGCCGCAATCACTTCCATGCAGCCCTGCGCCAGCGCGTCCGGTAGATACGGGTGCGCCCACGCCAGGCCTTCTGTCCGCGCCACCAACTCATTCACACGCGGGTTGTATTTCATCGTGCAAGAGCCCAGCGGATAAAGGCCCAGGTCAATGGCGTAGTTCCACGTCGACAAGCGCGTAAAATGCCGCACCACTTCAAACTCGCTCACCTCCGGAAAGTCTTCGATCTCTGCTCGAACGTGCTTTTTGCCGAGGACACTTTCCGCATTGACAGCGGGCACGTCGAGTGGGGGAAGCTGGTAACCGCGCTTGCCCGGCGAGCTCTGCTCAAACAGCAGCGACTCATTCTGAACGATGTGCTTAGAAACTTTCTTGATCATTCGTGCAGTTCTTACGCCGCGCGGCCGAACGCCGCCGTCACTTGATCCATATCCGCCCGCTTGCTCATTTCCGTCGCGCAAAGTAGCATGCAATTTTCAAGTTCCGGATAGAAGCGCCCTAGCGGCAACCCGCCAATCACTTTGTGTTTCAGCAATCCGGCGTTAATCCCATCGGGCGTTTGCTCCCCGGTATTTGCCACAAACTCGTTGAAAAAAGGCCCCCCGAAAGGAAGCGACAACTTACTCGCCAGATAATGCGCTTTGGCCAGGTTCTGTTCAGCCAGTTCGCGCAAGCCTTCTTTCCCGTAAAGCGTCATGAACACCGTCGCCATCAAAGCAAGCAGCGCCTGGTTGGTGCAGATATTTGACGTAGCCTTCTCGCGGCGAATATGCTGCTCGCGAGTCGCAAGCGTCAGGCAAAATGCGCGATGCCCGTCCGCATCCGTTGTTTCCCCCACCAGGCGCCCGGGTATCTGCCGAATGTACTTCTCGCGCGTGGCAATAATGCCGGCGTAAGGTCCGCCGTAGCTGGGCGATATCGCAAAGCTCTGCAGTTCTCCGACCACAATGTCCGCCTCTCTTGGCGGTTCGATCAAGCCAAGCGCGACCGCTTCGGTGAAGACCACAACCAATAGCGCGCCTTTCGCCGAGGCCATCCGCGAGATCTCCCGGATCTCCTCAAGCAGACCAAAAAAGTTGGGACTCTGCACGATCACGGCCGCAATGCCGTCGTCAAGCTTCCCTTTCAGATCGTCAAAGTCCAGCAGGCCGTTTTTTCCATACGCTAGTTCGTCCACCGGTATGCGCTGATGCCGGGTGTAAGTGCGCAGCACCTCGCGGTATTCCGGATGGACTGTCCGGGCCACCAGGATCCTGTCGCGCCGGGTAACTCGAACCGCCATCATCGCCGCCTCAGGAACGGCGGAGGAGCCGTCATACATCGACGCGTTGGCGACTTCCATGCCAGTCAGCTGGCACACCATGGTTTGAAACTCGAAGATGCTGGTGAGCGTTCCTTGCGAGATCTCCGCCTGGTACGGCGTGTAGGACGTAAGGAACTCGCCGCGCGAGACAATCGTATCCACAACCACGGGCCGGTAATGGTTATACACGCCCGCGCCCAGGAAACTCGCGTAGCCGTTGCTGTTCTGCGCCGCGCGTTCCTTGAAGTAATCGACTATCTCGTATTCACTTTTGCCATGGTCGATCGCCAGTGGCGCTTTAACGCGTACATCCGCAGGTAAATATGCAAGGAGATCTTCCTCAGATTTTAAGCCAATCGCCATCAGCATTTCGCGGCGTTCGGAATCTGATTTCGGTAAGTAACGCAAAGATGTTTTCTAACTCCAGAAGGAAATAAGCGCCACCTACTCAGCGCCTACATAACTTTGATAATCGGCGGCGGACATAAGTGCATTTAATTCGTCGGGCGAGGCGAGCGTCAGCTTCACCAGCCACGCATCGCCATGTGGATCTTCATTCAGCTTTTCAGGATCTTTCGCAAGCAAATCGTTGACGGCTGAAATTTCGCCCGATACCGGAGAATAAATGTCAGACACGGCTTTCACCGATTCTACGGAGCCTAACGTCTCACCTTTGGAGATCTTCGCTCCCACTTTGGGCAAATCGACGAACACGATATCGCCAAGCTCATGCTGGGCATGATAAGTAATTCCTACAGTTCCCTGCCCGCCTTCCGCATGAACCCATTCATGTTCTTTCGTGTATTTATAGCTCTCCGGATAAGTCATCCCTTTGCCCTCTTGTAAAAAGGAGTCGCAACCGTGACTGCCCCAACCGGTGAGTTGCGGACTAATATCTGAATCGTTTCGCCAGGAACAGCCTTCTCGGCAGGCAAGTAACAAAGTCCAATATTTTTGTTCAACGTGGGCGATGGGCCGCCGCTTGTGACCCACCCCGCCGGTCTCCCTTCGTGCCAGACCTCATAACCATCCCGGCCAATTCCGCGTTCCCTCATTTCAAAGCCAACCAGCTTGCGGGTAACGCCTTGCAGCAAAGTTTTTTCCAGCGCTGCCCGGCCAGCAAACTCTCCCTTGTCCATCTTCACAATCCAGGACAGGTCCGCTTCAAAAGGATTCGTGGAGGCGGTAATCTCGTGGCCATACAGGGCCATCTTGGCTTCCAAGCGCAGCGTGTTTCTCGCGCCCAAGCCGCAGGCTCTAATGCCGAACTCTTCGCCCGCCGTCATCATGGCAGCCCAAACCTGCGCGGCAGATTCGGGCGGCATATAAATCTCCGCGCCGTCCTCGCCCGTATAACCAGTGCGGGCGATCCGCGCCGGAACACCGGCCACCTTGCCATCCGCGAACCAGTAATATTTGATCTCCGCCAGTTTCGTCTCCGTCAGCTTCTGCATCGTTCGTAGCGCCTTCGGCCCTTGCACAGCCAGTTGCGCATAGCGGTCGCTAGCAAACTCTACAACGGCGTTCCAACGGTTTTGCGACTGGATATGCTCGAAATCCTTCTCCTGATTCGAAGCATTTACGCACAAGAAGAAATCCGTGTCCGAGACCTTATGCACCAGAATGTCATCCATAAAACCACCGTGGTCGTAAAGCAACGCCGAATAGTGCGCCTGCCCCACCTTCAGCTTCGCGGCATTGTTCGTGGAGACGTACTCAACCAGCTGTCCCGCCTCCGGACCACGGATCTCAATCTCACCCATGTGGCTGACATCGAAAATTCCGACACCGTTGCGAACGGCATTGTGCTCCTGCAGTATGCCCGAGTACTGCACTGGCATGTTCCATCCGCCGAAGTCGACCAGTTTGGCGTTCAGAGACCGGTGCACATCAAAAAGCGGAGTTTTCTTTAACTCAGCGGCAGCGCTCATGCTTCGTTCGGCTAGCTTGGCGTCGGCTCCGCGCCTTCAGCCGCGCCATACTCTTTTAACTTATTGAAGAGCGTCTTTAAACTGATGGCCAGAATCTCAGCGGCGCGCGTCTTGTTATTCTTCGTGTGCTGCAGCGTCAGTTGTATTAATGCCTTCTCCGCTTCGCTGACAGTTGTGCCCACAGGCAAGCGCACGCTCTCCGGCTCAAAAATCTGCGCGGGCGGACGCGAACCCACCGACACGCCGAAGTCGTAAGGCAGGTGGCTCATCTGAATTGCGCCTTCGCCAGCCATGATCACGGCGCGCTCCAGCACGTTGCGAAGTTCGCGAATGTTACCAGGCCAGTGGAACTTCTTGAACGCTTCCATCACATCCTGGGTGACGTAGGTGACGTTGCAATCGTGCTTGCGATTGAGATGAGTGAGGAGTGCCTCCGCGAGCAACGGCAGGTCACTCATGCGCTGCCGAAGCGGCGGCAACGCGATTTGGAACACGTTTAAACGATAGTAGAGATCTTCGCGCAGATCGCCTTTTTTCAACGCCTCGTCTAAATTCCGGTTCGTCGCCGCAACTACGCGCACGTCCACCGAAATTTCGCTCTTGCCGCCCAGCCGCCGCACGCGCGAGTCCTCCAGCACGCGAAGAAGTTTCGCCTGCGTGCCCGAGGGCATCTCGGCCAGTTCATCCAGCAAAATGGTGCCATGCTGAGCCAGCTCAAAGCAGCCTGCCCGCCTCTCCAGCGCTCCCGTGAAAGCGCCTTTCTCGTGGCCGAACAATTCGCTTTCCATCAGCGTTTCGGGCATCGCGGCGCAGTTGATCGCAACGAATGGTCCGGAGCGTCGCGGGCTCAACTGATGTATGGCTCGCGCTACCAACTCTTTCCCGGTTCCACTTTCGCCCGTCACCAAAACAGCGGCTTTGCTCGGCGCCACCTGCTGAATCACTTGGAACACCTGCTGCATCTGCGGCGAGGAGCCCACCATATTTTCCAGCACGCCGGAGTAAGACAACTGCCGCTGCAAGCGGTCTGTCTCCTCCGCTAATTGGCTCTGCGCGGATGCACGTTCCAGCAACACCCGCAGGGCCGCGGGTTGAATCGGTTTTTCCAGAAACCAGAATGCGCCCAAATCGTGAATCGTCTGAATCGCTGTTTCAATGTTGCCGAACGCGGTCAAAACAATCGACGGTGGCATGTTCGAATCAGCGCCCAGCCGCTTCATCAACTCGAATCCGTCCATTCTGGGCATCATCAGATCGGTGACGATGACATTTGCCGAAAAGCTGCCCAGCTTCTCCATGGCTTCCTGCCCATCAGAGGCGGTTTCGACGTTGAATCCCCACGCCGAAATCATAGCGGCCAGCGGCGCGCGCTGCGCTTCTTCGTCGTCGACAATAAGGACGTTGCTGGCTTGACGTGTGGTCTGGTTTGCCACGGTTTTCAGTGTAACGGACTGCAAGCTGCTCTCTGGCGACGGCCTCGCTAGCGGCATTCCTTCAATGGTTGCCAAGCTCTCGCCGGTGCCGGGATTTGTGTCTTGTAACTTCTAGGGTAATACTGTCAGGTTGATTCTTGCTACTGGCGTCGTTTCTGGCGCATCCTTAAGAACAGAAATGAACCTGCAAGATTATGCCGCAAGACAAGGCTTCGAGGAACCTCCACCGTTCCTCGGAACCTGGCGCCGCGTCTATTTGTGTATTCTCTGTTATCTCGCGGCGCTCATCACGGCTCTCTATTTCGTCTCTCGCGCGTTCTCGTACTAAGTTCCCCAACGCCGCCCTAAACTTAATCCAGCGAAAACCAGTTGAAGTTCGCTATCGCGGAGTAGGTGCCTGCGTTCTCCATTACTAACTGCAGAACGTGTTGGCCTGCCGGTAGAACCACGCCGGGTATGTCAATCGTTTGGAAAGTCTCCCAGCCGCCCGTTTGCGGAACCGTTGTTGAGGGCGTCACTTGTTTGCCATTGCAGGCCAGATGGAATGTTCCGCCTGGGACTTGCGTTGCGGCCCGGACGTGCAGTGTATAAGCGCGGGTCGCAGCGATGTTGACCGTATAGTTCAGCCAGTCGCCAGGGTTTGTATTGCCCACATCGTACCCGCCTCCTGCGTCGCTTGTCGCTTCGATACTGACCGTATCGGAAGTGCGGTATACGGTTGCCTTGGTCGGGGTGTTTGTGTATTATGCAACGTTCCGGCCACCCAGGTCAAAGTTTTCCACTTGAATCACGCCGGGAACAGCAGCGGGCGTTCCTCCGTAGGGTTGCGACGTGCCCAAGCCGGCGGCAGCCAGCGTGAACCAATTAAAATTACCAACTCCGCCGTTTCCATTGTTGCTGTCGAACTCGTAACGGAAGACGTGCCGACCCGCTTCGAGATAGAAGGTGGGAGAACCAGCCGTGGTCCAGGTCTGCCATCCCCCCGTGTTGGGGAAGTACAGTGGGCCCGTCGCGTTGCGGCCGTCCACGCGGACGTGATAGTAAGTGCCGCCGTATTGCGAGGCCAAGCGCGATTGAATCGAGTAAAGGCCGACATGCGTGACGTCGGCCGTGTAGTCAAGCCACTCGCCTGCACCGATATAGTTGACGTCATAACCACCGCCTGCGTCGCTCGTCGATTCGATGGAAACATCCACTCCCGGACGATAGGGCGCACCATCGGGATGCGTGAAGAGATCAAGATTGTTGAAAGCGATTTCTTTGTCGCCGC